>CAJOMD010000019.1 GCA_905235555.1 uncultured Eubacterium sp. | reverse complement strand
CGATGGTTTCTCTATTGTTTTGTCTTCTATTATTGCCTTCTTAAGACTCTCATCAAACATGCCTATTAATATTCCAATATCTGTAGGATAGATTCTAAAATTAGTCTCATCCGCAAAGCTCTCTAACGGATATTCAAGGCGTTTTAGTCCTAGCACCTCAATTACTAGCAACTGATTCTTAAGCCACTCTATACTTGATCCAAACTTTTGAGCTCTACCATTTTTTTCTACCTCTTTATATTGAAACTTATGGTTACCTTTACTCAATTGTGATGGGATGCTTTTATAGCATTGCTCTGCTTTAATCTTCATATTAGCATCAGCATAATGAGCTATATCATCCCCATAATCATTAATTAATCTTCTTTGAACAGTATGCACCTCAGATAAATTTTTGGTCTTTAGATATGTCTCTACTACTTCTGGCATGCCACCCACAACCATATATTGTTTCAGATAATTCCACATTTGCTTATCTGTAGATTCTGGAATCTTTTGGAGATTTTCTGCACTATTTTTAAGAGCCTCCATTACGCTCTCATTTATTCCAAGTGCCCATAAAAACTCCTCAAAATCCAATGAATACATATTCATTCTATCCACTTTCCCCACTGGAAAAGAAAAACTGTCTTTATACTTTATGCCCAGCGAAGAACCCATACCTATCACATCGAATCTTCCATCTTCAGTCCAAAATTTTAAAGATGTTATGGCATTAGGACATTCTTGTATTTCATCAAATAGAAGGAGTGTCTTTCCAGGAATAAACTTTGCTCCTGTACTGGCTGCAGATATATTCAGCAATAATGTATCGATGTCTAAATTCCCATCAAAAATATGTTTCAATTCTCTTTCATTTAAGAAATTTAATGAAATAAAAGACTCATATTCTTTAGAAAACATCTTCTCTATCACATATGTCTTGCCAATCTGTCTCTGACCAGTAATAATAAGACTCTTATGGTCTGGTTTTTCTTTCCACTCTTGAAGATCTTTTAGTATCTTACGTTTTAGCATAAAACCTCCTGTTTATACTGTTAAATTACACTATAATGAGGTTTTTGTCAACATTTTTCTATAGCAAAATGTAGTGCTGTTCAACATTTTTCTATAGTAAAATGTTGATTTCCTAGGATTAAATTTATCTATGTATGTGATACGATTATAAACCTGGGGGTAACCCCTAAGTCAAAGAATTCTTATAAAAATCTTTACAAAAAAATCTAATATAGAAAATTTATTCTATGTTGGTTATAATTGTTTTATAAAATATTTCGGAGGTATGTTATGAAAAAATTATCAACTGTATTAAGTTTAGTTCTTAGCATTGTATTGGTGGTGACATCCATCACTTTTACTCCTGTTAAGGCGGAAATTCAGGCGCAGGATTTTAAATATCCTAACATTATTTCTACTACAGAAGATATAACTAGTCAGTTCTACTACTCAGATGATTACTTTACTCAATCTAGTTATGAGTATAATCCTCACCTCGCAACATTAAGTTGCTGTATGGCAGCCAGCGCCATAGGTACTACTGCAAAGACATCAGCTGGTAAACCAGACTATTCAAAGTTTGACTCCAATCTAAAAGATTTCCTTACTAAGGCAGGTTTTACATCATACTATTCAAATGAAGACTATACTTCTAAGCCTACCAAAGATAGTATTGGTTACGCTTTCGCCAAAAAAACTATTAAGCAGGGCGACCAAGACTATACACTAGTGGCAATCAATATGAGAAATGCTATGTATGAAAAAGAATGGTATAACAACTTTCAGTTGGGCACAGACGGCATTCACAAAGGTTTTAAAACAGACGGCGATAAAATTTTTGATGCTCTCGAGAGTTATTTGGAAGCCAACGGTATCACAGATAATCTCAAACTTTGGTTTGCTGGATATTCTAAAGGGTCAGGTATAGCAAATTATTTAGGATATAAATTGGATGACTTTAACTATATCTCAAGTATAAATATTCCAAGAGAAGATATTTTTGTTTATACATTTGGCACTCCTAACATCACCACTTCTGGCGATTACCAAAAAAATAAGTTTAGGAATATTTTTAATGTTTATTCACCTTATGACTTGGTGTCGAAGGTTGTTCCTGAACAATGGAACTGGCACAAATATGGCGTGAATGTTTTATTCCCTAAAATGAGCGATGATAACTATGCTGCAAAGAAAGATAGAGCTCAAAAGTTCCTAGACAAAATGGTGAAAGACACTTCTGTGGTAGCTGATACAGTCCCAGGATATAAGGTTCAAATAACTGGTTTGACCATTGAAGATATACATATTTTGCCGGACGGCAAAAAGGATGTTTCAGTAATGATAGATGATGTTTTATCGACATTGTCCGTTTACATTAACTCCGCAGCTGAATACGAAGAATACGCTCCATTTGTTGATGCTACTATTGAGACTTACTATGATTTGAGCGATGAGCAAAAGACTCAGTTCATAAATTACTTAGGAGGTAGAATTGAAGAGATAGGTGTAGGCAACTTAATAATTGGCATTATTGCACAGAGCGATGTGGCTCCAGACCTTTTGATTGATGGACTTCATGAGGTTGGCATCACTTTAGATAATGAAGACCAAGTGAAGGTTGCTTTCAAGAAGACTTTATCCACTCTTGCTCGAATGATACTTGAAAATATGGATACTATTCCATCTGAGGGTGTTACTATTGCTAGCAGTTTATATCCTATAGTAGGAAACCACGCAATCTTTAATATACTAGCTTGGTTACAGTCATTTGATTCTAACTACAAACTTGATTCTGATAATCCACCACAGCCTACTCCTTCACCTACTCCTACG
Source organism: uncultured Eubacterium sp. (assembly GCA_905235555.1). GTDB lineage: Bacteria > Bacillota > Clostridia > Lachnospirales > Lachnospiraceae > Eubacterium_G. The sequence goes on along the minus strand of CAJOMD010000019.1, from coordinate 20,245 downwards.
GTTACAAAGCCTGGCAAGGGCAAAGTGATTAGTGCCAAAAGATTGAGTGCTAAGAAGATTAAGGTTAAGTTTAAGAAGGTTAAAGGCGCTAAGGGATATCAAGTTAAGGTTTACAAGGGTAAGAAGACTTACTCTAAGAAATACACTAAAAAAACTAAGATTACTATTAAGAGTAAAAAGTTTAAGAAAAAGAAGAAACTATACGTTAAGGTTCGCGCTTACAAGCTTGATGGTAAGAAGAAGGTATTTGGTAAGTGGTCTAAGGCTAAGAAGGTTAAGAAATAATTGGTAGGTCTTTGACTTGGAGGTTTGAGAAGTTGTCGGGAAAATTGGACGATGTACAAAAGAAGATTTTAATTATTTATATTGTGTTGATATGCTCTGGTTTAGCCATCTACGCTTTCATCACTTTATCCCATATCAACTTCTTCTGCCCCTTTTATAAGGCGACTGGACTTTACTGCCCGGGATGTGGACTTACGAGATCATGCGTGAGATTGATTCACTTTGATTTCTATCGTTCATTTAGAAATCATCCTGCTTTCTTTGTGGGGGCAGTCGTTTGGGTTATTATAAGTATTTTTGCATTTATTGGTAAACCAAAATGCTTTAGAAATTCTAAAGTAAATCTTACTATTTTGTATATTACTTTGGGGTTGTATATTTTATTTTCAATTATGCGAAACATTCCTGGCTTTGAGTTTTTACAACCAATAGACTCTATTTAATCAATTGACACTACTATCTATTTTATTTTATAATTAGATTAGCAATGAAATGGGAGGAATTCAGAATGGAAAAAATCAAACATGGATATGCCGTGGCATCATTAGTTCTTGGTATTTTATCAATTGTATTGGGTTGCTGCTGGCAAATTGGTATAGTGTTAGGTATAGTTGGTTTAATTCTTGCTATTGTAGCTAAGAAAAGTGGAAACACTGAAAGTATCTGTACGGCTGGCTTGGTGCTATGTATCATAGGTACTGCTTTTGGAGTTATAGCAATGCTCACTGCTCTTCTAGGTGCAGAAGCATTTTCAATTTCGGAAATAAATAAATATATCAAGAAACGATAATGATTATAATAAGAAAAAAGCTATTGGAATTTTCAATAGCTTTTTTCTTTTGTATTTTTTATTTGTTATTTTGTTTTTTGGCGATAGCCATCATTATAAATCCTAAACATACTAAAACAATTGGTACTATCACGTTTGATACTGTCTGAAAGATATTCACTGTTCCATCTTTGTTTGTTGTATACATTCCCATAATACAAGATATTAGTGTGAGTAAGAAACACCATGCTGCTACTGTCATTCCTAGATATTTGTTCTTTAGGAATTTATAGTCTGATTCTTTATTGAAGAAACGCTTCTTTAAAAAATAGTATGCTACAAATACCCAACAATACCTGAGTGGCATACAGACTGAATTCATTTTCATAAGGAAGTTGTTTAGTACATCGTTGTTTCCTGCGCCTAGTGCTGGAACGATTATTAATATCGTTACGATTATCACTACCATTATTAGGCCGTTTCTATATGCGCCTCTCTTTGTCTTTTTAAGAAGTCCTTTTGGTATATATTTAGTGTCTGCGTTATCAAGTAATACTCTTAGTGGGGCATCTATTGAAATAATTAGCGCCGCTAAGAAGCTCGTTCCTTGGGTTATAGCATATATTATTCTAAAGAGATGCCCTACTCCGTAATAAACTCCCAGTTTTTCAAATGATTCATACGCGCCACTTGTTACGAAGTGATCTTTATCCTTTAACGCGGATGGATCTGTTACCATTCCTAGAGCGATTGTTCCTAGTACCGCACAGATGGCAACCATCACCGCCACTGCTATCATTCCTTTAGGGAAGTTCTTGCCCGGTTTTTTCATTTGGTTAACGTATGGCGCTATCTTTTCTGCACCACCTATTGCCAGTATTAGAATTGATAGACTAGTGAAAAATCCAATTCCCATCTCTGGTTTAAATGTGTCAAAACTCCATTTTATTTGGTGCATGCTTGCATCCGTAATGTGTGGCGCTGCCCAGATCATCAGTATAAATAATAAAGATAATATGAATGAACATATACCTGCCACTGACGCTATCTTTTTGATGATACTTATTCCGCGTGTTGTTAGAAATATACAGAATAAGAATATTCCCCAGCAAGCAAAAGCTACTAATAGCGTTGGGAGGTTCTCTATTTTTTCTGCACCCTTTTCTCCAAATATAGCCCAGCTTGCTGCCACTAACACTTGGTTTGGTTTTTGTGATAGATATGGCATATGTACTACCCAGTACATCCATCCAGCAAAAAACGCAAACACTGGTGCTGTAGTTTTTAGTGTCCAAGAGCTAACTCCACCGCCGGCTTCTTGGAAAGTGGCTCCTAGTTCACCCACTATAAGGGCATACGGAACAAAGTACAATACCATTATTAGTATCCATGGTACTACCGCTGGCAATCCACCGTAATATGCGAAGCCATTGATTATGTTTCCAAAGCCCCATACTGTGGTAAATCCCATAAACGCTAAGGTGTACCACATCATTTTTTTGCTTTTCTTCTGCTGCTCGGCTGGTGCCGATGTTGATTGTTTATTCATAACCACACCCTTATTATTCTATTTCAAACACCACATCTAGACATGTGTCTTTGAGCACTTTTTTAAAGAAGTCTCCCACGTTAGTGAGTTTCATTGTTCCACCTTCTTCCTTCATCTGCTTGTACGTAGCAAGAAGTACACGTATACCGGCAGAGGATACGTACTCGCACTCAGCAAAATCTAGTTTTAAATCTTTCACTCCACTTAAATTTTCACTTAATAGATCATTAAGCTCTGGTGCTGTCAATGTGTTAAGTTCTCCTGACAAGCGAACAATTAATTCTTCTCCGTTTTTTTCTGTTGTAAATTTCATTTTTTTCTCCTATTCTTTAATGGATATAATCACCATTGTAATATCGTCAAACTGTGCAACTCCCTTTGCAAAATCATTAATGTCATCAACCATTTTATTTAGAGTGGTTTCTCCTGAACAATCTCTTGTATCCTCTAGCATTCTCTCCACTCTTTCAATTCCGTACAATTCATTATTTTTATTATGAGCTTCTGTGGCACCATCAGTATAAAGCAATAATCTGTCACCTTTTTCTAGGTGAATTTCACTTTGTTTATACCTAGTAGAGTCGAAACCTGCCAGCATTAAGCCGTGAACTGTATCTAATTCTTCACAGCCCTTATCTTTTCTTTGAAGTATAGGATGATTATGTCCAGCATTTGTATATTGTAATGTCATTGTTCGAATATCTAATATTCCAATCCAAACAGTGGCAAACATACTCTCTTTATTATTTTCGCAAAGTCTAACGTTTGCTTCATTTAATATTTCTGATGTGCTCTCTTTAATAAGTGCATAATCCTTGATAATAGTTTTGGCTATCATCATAAATAGCGCAGCCGGTGTTCCTTTGCCGGAGACGTCCGCTATCAAAAAGCACATACGATTATCATCAATAAAAAAGTAATCGTAAAAATCGCCTCCTACCTCTTTGGCAGTGTTCAAGCAACATTTCATATCTATATTTAAATATTTGTCAAACTCTGGTGTGGTTGGTGGCAAGGCATCTGTTTGTATTTTTGCTGCAATTCTAAGATCTGTCTCTATGGCTTCTACCTTTGCCCTGCTTTTTATAACAGCTTGGGTACTGACATTAGTAACCAAATATACAAGGGCTATAGATACTAGCAAAGACAAATTTTGATAATAGCTTAGTTTCTCTCCGAGAATCAATTGTTGTAACAAATATAATATAGGTATCATTATGCAGAATACAAATAAGCTTATATGTATCTCTACATTTTCAGGCTTCTTCTTTCTGCCGATGGTAAGAAAATATATTTCTATTATAAATGGAGAAAACACATAGAAATACAATAAGCCTATGTACAGTGTTCCAAACAATACCATTTTCTGCAATTGACCTGTCTCTGTCATTTTAAACACTAGGTGTGTCCAAGGTGTGCTTATACAGATTAGGGCAAATGCTGTTACAGGAATTATGTACCCTATGATAAGTCTTATTTTATTAATTTTGATTCCGAATCTATTAATTAAATATAAATTTAAAAGTGCGACAAAAACAACAAACGAAATACAATATCCACAGCCTGTTACATATGCCAATGTGTTGAGTTCAGGATGTCCTCGTGTCACCATCCAGGCAATCTCAAACGCACACATTACTATCCCAGCAATTGTCATGAGTGAGGTATAATCTGTAATTTTATGTTTGTAGAGCAAAATGTTATTAACTAACAATATAACTAGCAGGAATGCTCCCACAAACAGCAGTTCTAAGTACAAGCGATCTTCTGCTATCATAACTTATACTCCTCCTTAAGATTGTGTTTTGATTACATATGCACTTCTATTAAAACTCATTGTAGTTAGATATTGTCGGTTCTCTCCTAGTTTTTCCATATAAGCAGAAACTAAATATGAAGTGATTGAGGTTACACTTACATCTTCCTCAGATATGTCAAACAAAACTCCATTGTCTTTACTAATAATTCTTATTTGATCCGGGTCCAAATAAACAGTCAGTTCACAAAGTACGGCTTTTTCATTATTCTTTTCCCAAATAAGCATATATAACTCTTCTATCAGTAGTTTAACCTTGTTAACAGTTAGCGTGTCCACATTATTATCCTCTAGCAAACTTCCAATATCCTGCTGAAGTTCAATAATCTTTTTAGGCTCTACTGATGATTCAAAATTATTAATATTCTTATGTCCTGGCACCTTGGATAAAAGCAGTGGACAATCATTTTTCCCATAACGTATTCTAATTACCAGCAAGCATATACCAAACGCTACTGCCGGAGCTACACCTAGACCTACGAACATTCCTATCACTCCAAAGATTTTGCCCAAAGTTACACCCAATATTACGCTAAACACAACATCTCTCATAGCGCATGCTATTACACCAATCTTAATCTGATCAATGGTCAAATAATAAGAAGTTATTAGGTACAATAAACTAGTAAATGTTGTGCCAATGGCTGTTAATCGTATACCAATTACTATCCAATGAGCTATTTCGGGATTTGTCACATTAAAAAATCCCGGAGCATATGGAGCTATAACTAATAGAATAACCGTAACTATAATCCCCTCTACAATAGCTGTACGCTCAGCCAAAGAGTAACTGGTGCGAAGTCCTTTGTGGTTTTTTTCTCCCACATATACGCCAAAAATTGGGCATACCGCTTCTCCTATTCCATCGAACAGCAATTGCCCCTCACGACAAAGTGAAATGACAGATGCCAATATCAAATATTTAGAACCATACTGATAGCTTATGAAGCTGTTAAATGTAGCTGTCAAAATGGAGATATACAAAAACGAGCTAGAATCTATCATACTATATCTAACCACTTGTTTAAGATGTTTGAATGAAAAGTATAAATTCCAGCGCAAAGAATTTCTTTTTCTACCAAAGTGAATAAACAAAATAAGCATTGATACTATATGAAAACAAAATGATGCAAAACCTATTCCTCTCATTCCGACGGTATAGCTTAGAACAATAGAAAGGACTATATTTCCCAAACCCTGTACCACATTAGCAATAGTAGATATAAATTCGTCTCCGTCTCCATGCACTACCTCTCCCAATAGCATTTGAAATGGCATAACAAGAAAGGTGAAACGCATCCAAGACAGATAATTCTTAGCATGTTCCAAAACTTCTTTGTCAGGGGAACTACTTTGTAGATATAGGTCCCCTAGAAAAGTTATGGCTACAAACATAAAAATACCTATAGCAATAGTCATAAACACGCCAAATCCAAATACTTTGTCAGCACCCTTCTTGTTAAAACGTCCCATCTCTTTGGAATACAAAATAGGAATTCCAAGAGAAAAAAGTGTTCCTACAAACACTGCAAAGGAATGCAAAGGTGTCACTAGTGTAACACCTGCCACAGCATCAGCGCCTATAACACCGCCGGCTATCAATGAATCAGACATCACCACCATTGATGACATCATCATAGTCAGTGTTCCACCTAACAACATAGAATAATATTTTTTTGACATTAATGTAGTTTTACGTCTCTTAAACAAACTCATTAAATATATTCTCCTTTACAAGTCTTATCCAATTTTCAATACTGAGTAATCGAATAGTTTTTCTTTTCTAATTAATCGTACATATATGTACATTAAAGCTATTGCTACTGCAGGTCCTAAACCTACACCTAGTGCTATTCCCTCTAAGGATATTTGTCCCAATAGTATTCCTAATAATGAAGGACATACTGCTACGAACATGCCAAACAAAAATAGTGTTCTTCTCTTTCTCAATGTATATTGATAGAAAATTGCTGTAACTCTTGAAAGACAAATGAATAATGCCCCCGGTGCAAAAATCATTAGCATAATGGTGGCCTGCTCAGCTGTCTTAGGATCGTCTATATCCATCGCTCCTGGTATTAAACTAGCCGTCAGCAATATAATAGCAGTTAGCACAATACCCTCTATAAGGGCTGCTTTCTTAGTTGTCTTGATACTGTGGTCCATACTATCTCTACTATTCTTACCAATACTATCATTTATCGCCACTGTTTCATATTCGCTTACACCCTCACTCAAATATAGCACAAACTCAAATATATCGATTACTATCGCTATAGCCGCAACTCCTAACTTGCCATATTTTGTTAGAGTAAATCTGTTAATAGACAATTCTAAAACTAAAATAAAGGCAGTAAGCGCACTCTCTGCAAAGCCAAGTTTGGCGATTTCGAAAGCATCGCGAAAGTTGAGGTGTCGTGTCATCTTAAGTCCATGCTTTTTGGTCAAAAGGAATGTTAACTTAATTAGTAACGCAACACCCATTGAAATAACTGATGCCAAAGCAATACCCGTGACTCCCATTTCCATACCAAGATACCATGAAAGTCCTGCATTAATTACAACACGGGCTACCATTGAAGTATAGAACTGAACATAGCCGCATCGGTACAATACATATGTAAATATAAATGTATCAAACATATCCAATAGAGGATAAAAGCGCATTACATTAAAATATTCAAGTGCATACTTATATACCTCAGGTTTGTTCGCTACCACATGTACCAACTGAGGTGTAAATATTACATAAATGGCAGTTAGCGCAAATCCAACTATTGCGCACATAATTATTGTTTGACTAAAAATTTGGCTCATTCTTTTTTTATCACCAGCACCTTGAGCTCTTACAATAAGCGCGGCACCACCCACACCAACAAGATAAGCCAAAAATAATTCCAAGTATGTATATGGTTCAATAAGATTGACCGCCGCAAAGGCTGCATCATTAGAAAGGTTACCAACCACAATCTCATCTATTATCAACCCTATCAACTCAAGAATAACTCCCACAGTTGCTCCCATGAATACTGGGAAGAATTTTATGTATTTTTTATCTGACATAAAAATCTCCTTAATAATAATTTGTTTATTCCTACTATATGTAGAAATAATCATATTATTTTCATTTTACCACACTAAGAGAATTTTGTTTATTATTATTTGGCTATTGATTTATTAATATGAGAGAGTATAATAACATCATATTCTGTTTATGTTATGTTGCTAATGTTTTGTCGGTGATATTTGCAATACGTGTTAATACGTGTTATTATAAAGGAGGATGGTATGAAAAAAGGTGAGTTAATAAAGATACTCAAAAAGAATAATTGTTATTTATTTAGACATGGAACAAGTCATGATATATGGATGAGTCCCATAACAAATAAAAAGTTTCCCGTGCCCCGACACAAGAATGAAATGAAAAAAGGCACTGTTAACAAAATACTTAGACAATCAGGTATAAAATGAGGAGGTGGAATATGAATTCTAAATATGTATACCCTGCAATTTTTACAAAAGACAAAGATGGAGGCTACACAATAGATTTCCCAGATATTGATGGTTGCTTTACAGAAGGTGATTCATTGCCTGAAGGAATATATATGGCAGAGGATGCGCTTGCATTATGTATTTACTCTTTTTATGAAGAAAAACATATTGATCCTCCTACTCCTTCAGATGTATCATCTATTAAATTAAAAAAGGATCAATTCGTAAATCTTATTGTGTGCGATACTTTGGCTTATAGAAAAAAGTTTAACTCTAAAGCCGTTAAGAAAACAGTGACTATACCTTCATGGTTAAACGAGGAGGCTCTTGCGCTAGAGTTAAATTTTTCTCAGTTATTGAAGGAAGCTTTGTTGAGTAAAGTAAATATGTAATAACCTTCTTCATATTGTGTTATAATAATTTTGGACATGGTGTTTTATAAAACACTATATTGAACGGAACTTTTAAAATATAATAGGAGGTTTTTATGAGAAAGTATATTGCAGAATTCATCGGGACAGCAGTATTGGTCACTATGGGCTGTGGAACAGCTATGTTGGTAGGATGTAGCACAAAATCTGGCTATGGCGCTGGATATATTTTAACAGCACTAGCATTTGGCTTATCTATAGTAGCTATGGCGTATTCTATCGGAAATATTTCAGGATGCCATATCAACCCAGCAGTTTCTTTGGGAGTTTTAATTAGTGGTGGAATGAAATTCGTAGACTTTATAGGGTATGTGATTGCTCAGTTACTAGGAGCATTTGCAGGAGCAGCTGCTCTTAAGTTTATCTGGCACTTTGCAAAGATTAAAGACCAAACTGGCTACCTAGGCTATGGAACCAATGGTACTGCAGGTGTAAACGGAAGCACGGTGGCAGCACTTGCTGTAGAAGCTGGACTTACATTCATTTTTGTTATAGCTATTTTAGGTGTAACATCCAAGAAAGCGAACCACGGTTCATTTGGTGGACTTGTAATTGGTCTTACACTTACATTTGTTCATATTTTAGGAATTGGGCTCACAGGAACATCTGTAAACCCTGCTAGATCTTTTGGACCTGCCCTAATCGCAGCTATCAGCGGTAATACTGCCCCAATCGGAAACCTATGGATTTTCATTGTGGCTCCATTAGTAGGCGCAGCTGTAGCGGCTCTAGTTTATAAGTTTTTAGATAAAGAATAATGTGAATAAGCTACAAGCCGAGTAAGACGGAATGGAAAAGAGAGAAAACAAATCTATTTGTCGATGTGTACCCCTTTCACTGGATGTCCAGTAAAAGGGGTACATATCAAATCTCTACTCTTTTTCTTTCGTACCAAGAAAATTATTTATGTACTCTAACGACTATCTTATTACTATTTTTACCGTTATGAGCCTTTGCCCAAATCTTACACTTCCCCTTTCTTACAGCCAAAATCTTTCCTGTTTTTTTATTCACTTTAGCAATTTTATTATTTGATGAAATCCAACGTGTTTTTCTATCTAATAGAGTTTTTTCACCCTGTACGATTTGAGCTTTTATTGTCTTTTTCTTTCCTTTTTTTAGTGACAAAGATTCTTTATTTATATACACTGATTTAGCATTTTCTTTGTTATTGGTTAATGGTACTGCTTTAACTCCATAACTAAGTTTACCAATCTTTTTGCCCTTGCCATTTTTCTTAGTTTTTGCCAACACTTTATATTCATATATTCCATTATCTTTTATATCAGCAATATAATAATTGGTTTCTCTTCCATTTCTAATTGCTACTTTTTTATACTTTTTCGAAGCATAATCTCGTTTATAAACTATATAACTATGAGCTTTTATAACTTTAGTCCAGCTTAAAAACATATTTTTATTGCTATTAACTGGACGAACATATAATCCAACCGGTCTTTTTGTATATTTGCTGTTTATCTTAACTGCATTTTTTACAAATGCTCTTTTGTCGTTGTAACCTAGCACTGTTTCTCCCCCAAACAGATAGTATGACCCTTCTATTATATGCTTACCAAAAAAAGCATCTACTGAAATGTCTGTTTTTCCTAACGCTCCTGTAACGATTAGTTTGTTTTTTTCTTCTTTCATATAAATAGGCTTATATAGCATTCCACTTATTTCATAGTCTGCAGATTTCTCTGTTAGCCAGGCGTCAATACTGTATAATTGTTTCTCTCCTTCTAGTGTTACTTCAGACTGTGGGAAAAACTTTACCACCGCCTTGCATTTGTCACCTGTATTAAAACTAACAAAACCACCATACTCACTTTCATCTATATCAATATAATTTGAACCTTCGTTTGTTTGCTCTATTATATATGTGTCGCTCTTGCGTACAAGTAACTGTCGAAGGTAAGAAGGCTGATAATATAATGTTTTATCTTCTAGAATATCCATAGTCCCTGAGACATTTCCAAAAGTATCTCCATTAATAATAAGAGTTTCTCCTTCCGAATTTGTTATTTTTATTGTAGTCTCTAAGTTGACTGTAATAGTTACTTTTTCAAATGCATCAGACTTTACACTCCAATTCAATCCGACAATCGATGACACTGTAATTGCAAATGCACATACCAAACATATTATCCTCTTCAAACTCATATTTTTTAACATTTTAAACTCTCCTTTGTCATGTCTCAGTTTATTTTTATTTTTGAATATTTCGAAAAGTCCGTAGAAGATTGAAATCCCCATATTGAATATTTTTTCGACCATCCTTGTACTCTTATTTTGTTATATTTTTTACTAATATACACATATCTATTCGATGATGAATAAGCATTATCATAACACTTAATTGCATGCCATTTTTTATCACTTTTCTTTTTAGAATAACCCAACAATAATATACTATGGTTATCTGCAATAGTATCATTTTTCAAATAGTGCGTCAAATTTTAGGTCTTAAAATATGAACTATGTAGTTTCATATGAATAAACTACGAGCCTATTCAGTTCGAAATTAAAAGGGATTTTCAGTTGAAAATCCCTTTAGTTTACTAGTTATTTAACTTTTACTTTAACTTTCTTGGTTATGGTCTTTGCTAAGTAATTTGCATTACCTGCTGCTGTTATCTTAACCTTAATCTTGTATGTCTTCTTTTTATATTTGCTTTTAATTTTCCGTCATCTTTGGACCTAGTTTTGGAATGATTTCCGTTTTAGTTTCTCCTCCGGTTTTGCAATGATATATCTTTATTTATAGCCCATTGTTACGACTTCCCAGTCGCCCTCTTTGTCCTGGGCGAGCCACCACTCGTAGTCTTTGTATTTCTTATTTGGCTCAAGTGTTCCCCATCCTTTTTTAGGGGTCTTAAAGTTCATCTTAAACTCTGTTATCTTCTTGTAATCTCCTTTTTTGTTTAATGAATTTAGCCATTTAATATTCTTTGGTGTGTTACATTTGTCGCCCGCGTAAGTAATGCTTTCTAGTTCACATCCATCCCATGAAGCAAACTGGCACTTAATGGTAACTGTTGCTTCTTTTAGTTCGTCTTTCTTCCAAAGTTTAGATTTTCCTAAATCTATTTTTGGATCAGTATCCTTGGCCGCTCCCAAGTAGTTTTCAAATGTCTCTCTCTTGTCCATTATTTCTTTGGCCGCCTTAGGATCATTAATAAATCTTATATGCCATGGCTCATAACCATATCCTGTGATATGTTCTTTTCCTCGTAGGTATCTTAGTATGAAACCATACTTGGCAAGTTTTTTATGAATCTCTGCCCATGTGCCAGGATACTTAACCATATCTTCATTTTCTGTCACATCTTTTCCATCGATTATTAGATATAGATCAAGTGCCAAACCTGTATGGTGCTCTGAATATCCAGGCTCTGCCACTGTCTTTTTTGCATAGTCTGCGCCATACTGTTTTGTGAAGTCTTTCATTATTCTCTTCTGGTCAGCTACGCTTCTTCTAGCAGAATCTAGGTCCACGTATATTTTTTCTTTCTTTAAGTCCGCTTTTAGTTTTAGATATGCCGCGTACGCTTTGTTCTCCACTTCTACTTCATCGCCCACCGTGTTTTTAAATTTAGTGGTCTTTAGTTCTTCTTCCCAGTTACTTGGAAGTTTGTGGAGTTTGTTTACTAATACCTTATAATTAATGCCTGTTGATTCTTTTTTGTTTTCCTTGCTACCACATGCGCAAAGTGTAACTGTCATTGTGAGCGCTAGTGCTAATACGACTAATTTCCTGAACATTATTTATTCTCCTATCTTAGTACTCTGGATTTGCATCAGATTCTTGAGTCATTTTTCTTGCTTGGTTCATAACTGTTGGAATCTGTTCAAAGAAGTAATCTAAATCTGCCTCAGTGCTGTATGCGCCAAAACTGATTCTAACCATACCCGCTGTATTTGCATCATCGCAATTTGCAAATCCTTTGGCTGTTTTATCACTGATTCCCATCAAGCGCCATACATACGGATGAGCGCAGAATGCTCCACGCCTTGTGTCTATACCTGAATTCTTGGCTAATCTTTCAGCTAAGAATGCCGTGTTAATATCGTGGAAGTTGAAAGCAACCACACCGGTCTTGTCAGAAACATTTACTGTATCGCCATATATAATAACCTTTGGCAGTTTCTTTAATCCCGCAATCAACTTTTTAATTAGCACTTGTTCATGAGCCTGAATATTATTCATTCCTATAGTGTTTAGGCAGTCAATAGCTGCTCCCATTCCCACTACTGCTAAATAATCAGGTGATCCAGCTTCATAAACTGAAGGGGATTTTTTCCAATATACCCAGTTGTCTCCTACCACCTTGATAGTTCCACCACCGTAGAACATTGGTCTATGCTTATTTAGCTCTTTTGTTAATCCTATTACAGCTCCGCCACCTTCAGGTGAGTACATCTTGTGCGCTGAAAATGCGAAGAAGTCAATATCATCTTTTGAATCTTTAATATTTCCTACCATAGAGAATTTTCTATGTGCAACTATCTGGGCTCCATCCACTACTAACTTCGCGCCGTACTTGTGAGCAAGTTTTGCTACTTTATGAACATCTGTTACATAACCTGTTACGTTTGAAGCAGCTGTAATTGATACTACTTTTATTTTCTTCTTTCTCTTTCCGTTCTTTTTCTTCTTATTATATTTCTTTAGTATTTTCTTAAGTTCGTTGTATTTCACTCTACCTTTGCTATCAACTTCTGCGTATTTTACTTTGCAGCGCTCACGCCAACTCAAATCGTTAGAATGATGCTCTATTCTAGTAGCAAGCACTATATCTTTCTTGCTTGTTACAAGCGCAGATGCAAGTTTATTAAGTCCGTCTGTTGTGCTCTCTGTGTAGAAGCATGTATGTTTTGCTGGGTCTGCGCCAAAGAACTCTATCACTTTGTCCCTGGTGCTATTGTAGATATATGAAGTGTAGCTTGATTTTTGGCTATCGCTTCGCTCCACAGCTGCATACATTTTCTTTTTCTCTTGAATAGTGTCACTTACATACTGGAATTCAAGTGTAGTAGCCGCATTATTAAAGTGAGTTTGAGGTCTCATTGTTCCATCTTCTAATTTGATTGGCTGTTTTAGACCAATCACCTTATCTTGAAGCGTATTCAATGAATATCCTGGCACTTTATTAAGGGCATAACCAAACACATGAACTGATGAAGGAATATCCAACTCCGAACCATCTTTGAATTTCATAGTAGTAGTAATATATGCTGTTCCGTTTTTAATTCCTGATATTATTCCTTTGTCTGAAAGGTTTATGTACTGTCCGCCATCATCTAAAGAAAATACAAGTTTATAATCCGACTCTTTATACTTTGATTTGTATTTCTTGTTGCCCACATAGAATTTCTTTACTATAGTTGGCATACTGCGTGTATTTTGACCAAGGTGTTTCTTTATAAAGACATTTTTAAATGCCTTATAATCATCATCAGACATCATTTGGGATGCCGCATCACCCATGTCATCCTTGTAAACTTTTATAGTAATCTTTCCGAGATATCTCTTTTTGCGATTTTTTAATTTCTCGTATACCTTGGCTTTAGTCTTACCGACTTTCTTCGTATAGATATACTGTCTCTTCTTAGAGTCCTTTGCTACATTCGCAATCTTTTTGTTCTTTATCTTTACAGTATATATTCCTTTTTTCTTTGCATTTTGTATGCTATCTTTTACAAGACTGTGGCCATCAAAGACTTTCTTAGAGCTTACATATTTGCTGTAAAATAAACTCAATGTCTTTGATGCTAGCTTCGCTTTTGTCTTCTTTTTAGACTTCTTCTTTTTGGCCTCTAGCTTAACATTCTTTGTTTTTACATTCTTCTTTGCAGCAGAAACACTCGCGCCCATTCCAAAGGATGTCGCGATTAATGCTATACAAAGAAGTACACTAATGGTTTTTTTCATTTTATTTCTCCTCAAAACTTTATTTAGTTTTAGTTTGCCCTCATAACTGTCTTTATTATATCAAAAAAGCACAATGAACTTAAGCCTAAAAAAGGGACTCACATTTTTGCTATATTAATTTTTACATTAATATTTTAAACAACCTAAAAATAAGTATATCCTGCACCAAAAAAGCCACTTGCAAATAAGGCGGTTAGAAAATAATATACTAGTATGGCAAAAGATGGGTAAGTGGAAAACTATAAATATAATTAATAAGAAAGGAGATGTCTAATATGAAAATCACAGGACTACGTCCACTAATCGTTAGTCAGGACGCAGAAAATATCAAAAAAGTTTTTGAGGAACTTGGTTTCGAATGTCGTCACGTTAAAGATGATATAGAAAGCGGTAACAACACAAATTTCAATCTCAAAGATGCTGAAGGACATGTAATCAATGTCGCTAGTTCAAAGACTGTACCTCAGGACGTAACTAGTATTAGCATTAATGTGGATAATTTTGATGAGGCTTATGAATTCTTTACGTCTCGTGGTTATGTAAATCCTCGTGGCGACAAAGTATCAGAAACAGAATCAGCAAAATCAACATTACTATTTTCACCATCAGGATTCGCAATCACTATTTCTGAGCACAAGAAAGACAGATAATCAACTTTTGATGAACATAATTAAAGGAAGGGTTTGAACCCTTCCTTACTACTATTTCTTCCATTTGAAACACAACATCGTTATATCATCAAACTGGCTATTGCCATCTATAAATTCATTGATAGATTTTCTTACTCCACCGATTAGTTCAGTTGGATCATTTAAATCGTTTCTAAAGCAATTAAGTAATCTATCCTCGCCAAACAGATTGTGGTTTTTATCTTCGGCTTCTGTTACACCGTCAGTATATAGACAAATTACATCGTTATCTTCTAGTTGAACTTTTTGTTCTTTATATTCGACGCCCTGCATTCCACCTACCACAAAGTTATTCTTCTCTTGTAGAAACTCTGCTTGGTTTCCTCTGGATAGAACTGGAGCATTGTGGCCTGCACTTACGAAGTTTAGTTCTCCACTTTCTAAATCTAGAATTCCAACCCAGATTGTAATAAACATATCTGCTTCATTTCTATCGCAAATTACATTGTTAGCTATCTTAACAGCTTCTTCCAAATCTTTGATATCTCTTAAACAGTTTTGCAAGATAATCTTGGACGATGCCATAAACAGTGCTGCTGGAACTCCTTTGCCGGAAACGTCACCTATCACAAACGCAATTTTAGTTGGGCGAACAAAGAATAGATCATAAAAATCTCCACCTACTTCTTTGGCCGCTTTCATATAACCATCCACTTCCACTTCTTTGCGACCCGGATATCTATCATTTATTCCAGGCAACAGTGAACGTTGGATAACGCTTGCAACCTCAAGTTCAGATTCCAAACGACTCTTTTCAATAGTTATATTTCGCTGTCTTTCCATATATGTAATGATAATAATCATCAAGCAAAAGCCTAATGCGTTTATCACTATGAAAGGTAAT
Source organism: uncultured Eubacterium sp. (assembly GCA_905235555.1). Lineage (GTDB taxonomy): Bacteria > Bacillota > Clostridia > Lachnospirales > Lachnospiraceae > Eubacterium_G. Next base: position 4,435 of record CAJOMD010000019.1, on the reverse strand, counting down.
GCGATTTGTTTCACAGTCTCGAGCGCTTTTTCAAACGGTTTAGTTACTATTAGAACTATGCATAGATGCATTGCTTCCATAAGTGCACTAATTAATAATGCAAACAGTGGCTTTTCAATTACCTTGTGTTTTTTTAGAGAAATGATACCACAAATCAAACCTATCAATGTGGTTGCAATAGCACATGCTATAGTGGTGTCTCCAGGGGCATCCATAGTTTTAAAGCCCATAAATATTCTGTGTACTGCAGCCATTAAGCCCGCAATCAAACCGCCTAATGGACCTCCAGTAAAACCTGCAAGCATAGGTCCAATATCACGAACTGAAACTCTCGCACCCGCTAGTTGGAATGAGGAAAGATTTCCATATATTCCAAAAAGACCACCTAGAATTCCTGTTGCAATTGAGTACCCCCACTTTTTATTCGATATTGTAAATTTTGAAATGATATCGCTTCCGCCAATAAATGCTGCAACCACTAGTATTACCGCTAGCGTTCCGATCATTTGCGTAAACATTAAGCTTAAATCATTAGACATAGCTATCTCCTTTTACTCGATAACTATATTATAACCTTAAACTGAGATTCAAAACAAGGCTACCACCTTCTTTAATTTTAGTTCGCATCAGAATTTGGAGTGACCCTTAAAAGACTTTATAATAGAGCTTCCCAGAGATATATTATTATTCCATCTCTATAGTTCCAGGTGGTTTACTTGTTAGGTCATACATTACTCGGTTCACACCCTTCACCTCATTAATAATTCGTGTCATTACTTTATTTAAAACTTCATATGGAATTTCTGAAGATTCAGCTGTCATAAAATCGACAGTCTTTACTGCTCGCAGACACACTGCAAAATCATATGTACGCTCATCTCCCATTACACCAACTGATTGCATATTGGTGAGCGCTGCAAAGTACTGATCTGGTTTCCAATCTGCTTCTTCGCCGTTCTCTTCTTTGTATACTTTAAGTGCATTATCCACTTCTTCTCTATATATAAAGTCTGCATCTTGTACTATGCGTACTTTGTCTTCTGTAACCTCTCCCACTATACGAACGCCCAATCCAGGTCCTGGGAATGGTTGTCTAAATACTAGGTATTCTGGAAGACCTAACTCTAATCCAGCCTTTCGTACCTCGTCCTTAAACAAGTCTCTCAAAGGTTCGATTATCTCCTTGAAATCTACTGTGTCTGGTAGTCCTCCCACATTGTGGTGAGATTTGATTACTGCTGACTCTCCTCCCAATCCACTCTCTACCACGTCGGGATAAATTGTTCCTTGTGCTAAAAAGTCCACTGCACCTATTTTGTTTGCTTCCTCTTCAAAGATTCTTATAAACTCTTCTCCAATAATTTTTCTTTTATTTTCAGGTTCGCTCACTCCACTTAGTTTATCATAGTATCTTTGCTGTGCATTCACACGGACGAAGTTTAAATCATAATTGCCATTAGGTCCGAAAATTTCTTCCACTTCATCTCCCTCGTTCTTACGCAAAAGTCCGTGATCTACAAACACACATGTGAGTTGCTTGCCAATGGCTTTTGAAAGTAGTCCTGCTGCCACTGATGAATCCACCCCGCCTGATAGAGCAAGTAAAACTTTTCCATTGCCTACTTTGTCGCGGATAGCCTTGATGGATTCTTCCACAAAAGTATCCATCTTCCAATCACCCTTACACTCGCACACGTTATATACGTAGTTACTTAGGATTTCTTTTCCGTACTGTGTATGCAAAACTTCTGGATGAAACTGAATGGCATAAAGTTTTCTCTCCTCATCCTCTGCTGCTGCCACAGGACAGTCTTTAGTGTGTGCCACCACCTTAAAACCTGGTGCTGCTTCTTTTATATAATCGAAGTGACTCATCCATGTAGTGGACACTCCCTCTATGTCTGTAAACAACTTACTGTTTACATCAAAGGATGTCTCTGTCTTTCCATATTCTCGTACTGGAGCCTTCTCCACTTTGCCTCCTAGGATGTGCTGCATAAGCTGAGCACCGTAGCAAAGACCAAGCACTGGAATTCCTAGTTCAAAGAGTTCTTTTGTGTAAGTAGGTGAATCTTCTTCATAGCAGCTGTTTGGTCCGCCAGTTAAAATGATTCCCTTTGGATTCATCTCCTTAATCTTTTCTATGTCTGTTTTGTAAGAATAAATTTCACAATAAACTCCAGCCTCACGCACTCTACGAGCCACTAGTTGGTTATACTGTCCTCCGAAATCAATCACTATTACTGTTTCTCTCATGCTATTTCCTTCCTTGATTATTGTTTTTATACTAATCAAATTATTATCGTTTTTCTAATCTATTTTCCTATGCTATATCTTTTTTTATTTAATATTTTTCTACAAATCTTTTCCGCATTATTGAATCCATCAGATTTCAATTCTTTAGCTGATCCTCTAAGCGCTTTTGGAAATGCTTCACACATTTCATCTAGCATATCTATTGCATTGCCAACACCTATAGTTGCATCTTTGGCGGCCTGTTCAAAAGATCTTCTTTTAATCTTCGTAATGTCTTTTTCACCACCTATACTAAATGCCATCATAGTATATTCATCATATACATCTGTGCTCACAATATCATACGCTGGTGCCAACGAGACTGCTTTTAAATCCTTGGAATACATTAAAGAAATATTCTTAATATGTCCATCTGTGTTTCCTATAAGGTAGTTAAAAACTATTCTCTTCCACAAATCTTTCTGCGCATCTATAGGATTTTTAAAATTTTGACTAATTAGCTTAAATATTCTTTCAATATAATTTTTGTTTTCTAATTCATACTTATCTAGCGCACCAATACCTAGGGCTTGCGCAAAGTCTTCTTGGTGAAGTCTTTTAGGAATAGGCATTTTCCTTTTATCTTTTTCATCTATCTCTCGGTCATATCTTTTGGTAGCATACAAAATCCTGTCATCTGTTTTGTTTCCTGTATCTATAATAAAGTTTTCCGGAGTTTCTATGCCAAGCTTCTTAGCTGTCATCATACAGAGTCTTTCATTTATTACTATATCATCCAATCTCACATGACTCTGTTTTACTATATGAGTACTAGGATTTAAACCCTTAGGCAAATACCATTTATTGTTGTGAAAGTATAGCCCTACTTTACCTGTGGCACCAGTAAGAGAAAGGTGCGCTTCTGTCACTATCTTAGACGATTCAGTGGCTCCTTCCTCAGCCAACGCTTTCATCTCCTCTAAACTGATTTCCTTATAACTGCTTTTGATATTCTCTTCTTCGCTTATTATTCTTATCGCCCCTATACATTCTTTGCCCAAGACGGAAAGGATGGCTAAATAATTATCCTCATCCACTTTTATATTTCTTGCCACACTTCTTTTCGTGAAGCCTTCAGGTAGTAATCCTTCAAAAAAATTCCTAGTCTGATTCACACTAAAAGATTTTTGATCTGTGGGCAAGCTAATGGAAATAGCAGGATATTTACTGATGTAATCTTCGTCATATTCAAAAATAGCATCATTATTAGACTTGCCCGTAATAGTTCCGGCCAGTACTTCTTCGCCATTAATTTGAATCATTACTTTTAGATTCATCATCTGTTACTCCCTTGCATCCACATTGATGTCCATCCCCAACATATTTATTATATGTATGGATTTCCCAAGTTCTGCTGTGGGTTTGCCATTTTCTAAATCTGAAATAAAACTTACACTAAAACCAGTAGCATCTGCCACATCCTTTTGTTTTAGTCCAAGTTCTTTTCTTCTGTTTTTAATAGCCTTTCCCAAAGTGCTAGCATCGTTTGCTTTCATAAGTCTCTCCCATACACTCTCTCATAAATCATTCACTTAGTCGTACGGCGAAATATTTGTATTTTTATAAAAAATTAGCCGTACGACTATTTTATACATAAATAGTATATAATAAGCCGTACGGCGAAGTCAACTATTATTTATCCCAAGACCCACAAGTCTGTGTTATTCATAAATTTCTCTTCATTAAATAATATGATCATTTTATCTACTTTGGGAATATCTGCAAGAGTATCCATTATACTACTGCCTAAGTATCTTGGATCTACCATAATTATATTCTCATAGTCGTTTGTAAGGAAAGGCACGATGCAGTTTGCAAATGAATCTTTAACAAGTAATAGTGTTTTTCCTTTTGTACATCCTGTGTGAATATTAATTACTCCAAAGTTTCCACCCATGAAATACTCATACTTGTCTTCCTTCTTCAATGCTTCCTTATAATAAATACTTGTAATGTCCGCATCGTCATCACACTGCACTTCGCTATTTTCAGCAGTCTTAATATCATACTTTGTAATCAAATCTTTTTGTGGCGCATAGTGAATCTTGTTATAAGTAGTTCCGTAAAAAGCATCTGTGATAACTTTTGACTTTTCAACTTGTAACTTTTTCTCACCCATTTCATCCATCATAGCCTCGTA
>CAJOMD010000018.1 GCA_905235555.1 uncultured Eubacterium sp. | reverse complement strand
GATAAATACGGCATGGAAAAAGCATATGATTCTTATGAGGCTTTAGCAAAAGATCCAGATGTGGATGTGATATACATTGCCACTCCGCACTCCTTCCACTATGAGCAAGCAAAGATGTGTTTAGAAAATGGCAAGCACGTTCTAGTGGAAAAAGCATTTTGCGCTAATGCATCTCAGGCAAAGGAAATAATAGATTTAGCCGAGAGCAAGGGTTTGTTCTTGGGTGAGGCTATGTGGACTAGATTTATGCCACTTGCAAAGAAGCTTCGTGAGATGTTAGACGATGGTGTGATAGGCGATGTAATGTATATGACAGCTAACCTAAACTTTCCTATGATGCATAAAGAAAGATTAATTAAGGCTGAATTGGCAGGCGGTGCACTTTTGGATGTTGGAATCTATCCCCTAACTGCTGCTTCACTTATTATGGGAGATAATATAAAAGATATAAAAGCTACTGCTATTTTGAATGATGAAAATATGGATTTGGTTGGACAATATATCCTTACCTTTGACGAGGGAGGAATTGCATATCTAAATTCAGGAATGTGTTTTGAGAGCGATGGAAATGCTGTTGTGATTGGAACTAATGGCTCTATTGTGATGGAGGGTGTTAACTTTATTAGAGGACTTAGAGTGTTTGATGGGAACCATAATGAAGTAAAGTATATTTCTTTTGAGGATGTAGAAAAATATCCTTACAAAAATGGCGAGCAGATAACTGGTTACGAGTACGAGGTTTTAGGCTGTATTGATGCAATAAAAAAAGGACACACACAGTGTCCTGAAATCACTCATAAAGAAACTTTGTTTATGATGGAAACAATGGATGAAATAAGAAGGCAGATGGGTGTTATTTACCCCTTTGAATCTTAAGCGTTCTTAAATAATCTTTTTGTTCCTTAGTTATCATCCTACTTCCTAATTGAATCCTTAGCTACTGGGAATTCAAAATACGTTTCTGGATATGGTTCATTTTTCAAAGTGAAATGCCACCACTCAGTGTCAATTGGCTCAAAGCCTCCGTCCACCATTAGTTTTTGGAGAATCATTCTGTTATCGTACTGTTCTTTAGTGATGTCCTGGTAATCCGGATGAGAAATATTGTCAAAGTAATCAAACGGACTTCCCATATCAAGTTCTTTGCCGGTGTCCATATCTACTAAAGTTAAATCCACAGTACTACCTCTGCTGTGAGTGGATTTAGATGAGATATATCCGAGTTTAAACAAATCATGCTTATCTATATCTGGATAGAAAAATGTTTTCATTTTCTGATCTAGATCCTCTATCTCCCAAAGAACAAAATGCTTAACTGCCTTGGCGGGTCTGTAGGCATCAAAAATCTTCAAACGATACCCTTGCACGTTTGCTATGTTAGCCACATCCTTTAAAGCCCTGGCCGCTTCCTTTGTGAGAAGCGCAATAGGCTCTTCGTAGCCGTCCACTCTCTCACCTACAAAATTGTAAGTGGAAAAATATCTAATTTCTTGAATGATTCCTGGCACATAGTCAGATAGTAAAACAAAATCTGAACTATCCGTTGCCATTTCTTTTTCAAAATCCATCTTTAAATCCTTAAATATATATTTTGCAAGTGCTTCTAGTTCTTCTGATGTAACCATTGCAAATCTCTTATTTTAGTATTTTACCACATATTTCTGACTTTTCTCAAAAATAATCTACATTGTGATATAAAGTCTACGTTTTTATAACTTTTATATCTGATATGTGGTATTATTGTAATAGGATATTTCACAGAAAAATTTTGGACGAACAAAAGACTAACTATTAAAGAAAGTCAAGAAAAAGTTAAAAAACAGAAATGTTTTTGAATAAAGTGGCAGTGACTGTTTCACTGCAATCAGTACATTGAAAATTGCATGACTAATAGAGCATCAATTATGATGCTCCTTTAAGAAGGATGATATTGCAACGATTAAATAGCTTTTATGTATTGTTGTCCTGAAGTTTCCAACTTATAGATAACACGCACTAGCTTCTTAGCAGCATGAGATATTGCAACATAATAATGCTTGCCTTCGGATCTCTTTTTGGCGAGATAAGTTTTGAATGTTGGATCCCATAGGCAGACATAAGTGGTTGCATTAAATAGGGCATAGCGTAGATATCTAGAACCTCGTTTTTCCATTCTGGAATGCGAATTATCCAACTGCCCGGATTGATAAGTTGATGGTGACATTCCGGCATAAGCTAATATCTTATCAGGTGAATCAAATTGAGAAAAGTCACCTATTTCAGCTATAATCATCGCACCCATACGGTAACTGATTCCAGGAATACTAAGGATTGGAGAGTTGATTTCATCCATAATGGTTTTGATTTCAGTTTCGATTTCTTCAATCTCAGAATCAAGTTCACGGATAAGTTTAATGGTGTGCTTTAACTCAAGAGATTTAGCGGGCATGTTTGAACCTATGGAGGTTCTTGCAACATCTCTGAACATAATAGCAGTATCTTTGGTGTAATGACCTTTGGAAGCAATCCCTACAAGATTGGAAAGTCTTGTGAGGTGTGCAGAAGCTATGTATTTAGCTCCAGGAAATTCATAAAGAAGTTCATAAACAGAATTCATATGAAGAGTTGGAACAAGCTTTTCCAATTCAGGGAAAAGGATGCATACAAGGCGAGAAATAGAGATTTTAAGTTTTGCTCGCTCCTTAACTTTATCAAAACGATAACGAGTGAGTGACTTAAGTTCTTCGTTGTGATATGATGTGTCTGAGTAGGACTTTAAGTTCACATCAGACATAAGCATAGAAGCAATTGTGCGGGAATCTACCTTATCCGTTTTAGTCTGTCTAAGGCTCAGACTTTTTCTATACAGATTTGTATGTAACGGATTGATAACGTAGGTCGGTAAACCTTTGTCAAGGAGAAAACCCAGAAGATTGTAACTATAGTGTCCAGTGGCTTCAAGGCCTACTTTTACTTTGGAAAAATCTTCTATAACGGATTCAATTTTCTGATAAAGTTCATCGAACCCATTTAAGTTGTTTGTTATGGTAAAGGAGTTAAAAAGAACCTCACCATCTGAATTTGAGATAAAGCAATCGTGCTTATCTTTAGCGACATCAATTCCTACGTAAATCATATAGGACCTCCTTAAAATAGATATTGATACTGTTTTAAAATCCACAGGGCTCTTTGCAATCGTAACCTACTTCTTGATAAACCGTCATGCAGTAACTAACTGATTAACAAATGAACAAAGAGACTGTGGTTGGAGCCTTTACAAAACCATCTGGTAGGAGGAGAACACCAATCCACAGTATCTAAAAATAGCATAGTCGAACCTATTGAAAAGGTAAAGAAAGACTATGACTTTATATAATAGTAGGAGGGAAACATGAAGAAGTTTAAAATTATTACGAGTATAGTTTTATGCATTACTCTGCTAGCAGGTTCAATTTCATCTTTCACTATAGCTCCTATCACTAATGCATATGCAATGTCCAAAGAACAGACAACCAACTTCTTTGACGAGTCTAAATACCTTGACCAATTACTCGGCAAAGAAGATTCTGATAAGGGGTCTTCCGATCCAAAAGTTGTTTATAATCATGTTTCAAAGTTTATAAAGAATAATTATTCTTCTTTGACGAAGAAAAAGCTTCTAAATGAATTTGATTATCTTAAAGACTCAGCCAACGCAATAATAAGAGAAAAACTTAACGATTCATCAGGTATTGGTAAGTTTGTAAGAAGAGTTGAATACTATATTAATGAAATCAAACTATACTGGGATAAAAATATTTACAACGCCAATCTAAAACAGTTAATAAATAACATTAAAGTAGCCACAGATGAATCAAAACGTCTCTTTGGGGCTTTCAGAAAAGAACTCAAAGGCAAGAAACCATTAGACGTTGTTGGGTATCTATTGGATGAAAAAACACATGGGAAAATTGCACATCATATACTACACATTGACGGCATAATATTTAAGAATGTAAATGTTAAAACAATCATCCCAAAAGATTTTACTAACAAAAAAATTAATCAATTTACAGAAAAAGTGAAATATGTAGCTGATATAGGCGTTTCATATAATAAAATGAAAAAGAAAGATAGAAACCAAGTTAAACATAATATTGTCAACTATATAAATAGACCTAAAAATCAACTTATAAATCGAATTAATAATTTCTTATTAAAAGCCGAACACAAAGTTTTAAATACTTATAAATTTATCACAACAAGTATAAAGAAGAAACATTAATTGTCAGAGAAAACAGTTACACAAAGATGAAATTCAAAAAAGAATTAAATACAAAGAAGCGAGCTTTGAAGCTCGCTTCTTTTAATTTGCCATTTCAATACCTATTTAAAAACTTTTAGAATATTGTTTAAAGTGACTGTTTTATTTAAGATACAATGCCACTCTAAATGTTACATTAGGATGGTGATTGTTGCCTGGTAGCGGATCTCTTATGGCAGCGGGATATAAATTGCCAGGGCATGAACCTCCCATTAGGTTATATCCACCACCACGCATAACATAGTTGCTTCCACTTCTTTCCTGGGTCCATTCCCAGTTGTTACCAGCTAAATCATAAATATTACATGCTTTTGCTTCTTCCCACACACCGGTATAATTACCTCTAGCACCATCTGAGAAAGTATCATTAGAATAATTACCCCAACTACTACTATTGTTTTTAATATCACTAAGTTCTTTATTACCCGAATCCACTATCCACTGAAGCACTGTATCCCAATTAATACCCCATGGGAAAAAGCCTTGTACTGTATCATTATCAGCATAAAGTTTCTTACAAGTGGTAGTGGTATCTTGAGGTGAATATTGTACCCATATTTGTCCTGGATTGGACGAAGAAACACGCTTACTAGCAGGCAATCCATTATCACCTTTGCTGGCCTCGTATCTTCCTATATAGAAGCCACCATATTTTTTTGTACTGTCAACCATATCTTTGTATTCATCCAAATCTGTTTCATCATAATAATTGGATATGGAATCACTAGAAGAAAAATAACTTTCAAAATCTCTCACTGAGAGTTTAGTAACTGTAGTTGGAATCCATACAAATTCACTATCATCTGGTCCCTTCACCACTAGACCTGTATTTATAGTCTTTTCATCTTTATTGGTAGATACCGTAAAGTTTTTAGGTATATATGCTTTGTCACCATTTGAATCCTTATATACACTACTATCAGTATCTATTTCATCTTCATCCTTGGTAGTAACACTCTCTTTGGTATCATTATCAGGCTCAGACTGTGCTGTTGTTTCTATGTCTGAATCTCCTGTTTTGTTATTTAACAAAAATTGTTCCCAAAATCCCTTTTTGCAGGCTGTTAGGGATGTTATCATAAATACACACAAAACGAACATTACAACAATATTTAATTTTTTTCTGTTCTTTTTAAAGTTCTTCATTTTTTCACCTCATTGAATATTTAATTTATTTATTATTTTAGACCACAAAGTTTTTCACTTTCTTCCCATAATTCTTTTGCGTTTTCTTCGTTGTATGAAAGTTCCGAACTTTTAATGGCTGTAGTGCTTCTATCATAATAATTGGCTGATGTGGTAGCCAAATCATCATTTACTACTAGTTGTGCATATGCATCAGAAGACTTCTCAAGATCACCAAATCTTTTTGGCATAGTCATTTTTACCATGGCTGCACGAGCTTTATCTACCGGTGCAAAATTAGTCTGCATCATACCTGGATTAAATGCATTAACATAAATGTCACTTCCTTTTGTTTCTAACCTTCTTGCCAATTCATATACAAAGTATAAATTACATAGTTTAGAAAAGGAATAGCGCAAACGTGATTTTTCCTCTTCCGTAGATGGATGAGCTAATGCCTCAGTTCCTTTCCAAACCATATTGCCCATAGGCGAATCATGCATATCACTACTAGTTGCAAAAATTTTTCCATTGGGCTCCATATAAGGAAGCATTAGATTTGCCAACAAGAAGTGTCCCAGGTGATTTGTTTGGAACACTAGTTCCATACCATCCTCTGTCATACCTGTGTGCATACCGCTGATTCCTGCATTCAGTAAAAGTGCATACACATTACCTAAATTCTGATTTTTATATTCGTCCACAAACTCCCTAACGGATGTAAGAGATGCTGTATCCAAATACAAAGATGAAATATTATTATTTCCTGTTTCATCCTTTATTTTATTTACAGCCTCTTTTGCTTTTTCTAAATTACGGCAAGCAAGTACTACTTGATAGTCTTTATTTTTAGCAATCTTTTTAGCTGTTTCAAAACCTAGACCTGAGTTACCCCCAGTAATAATTACTGTCCTCAAATTCATTTTCCTCCTACTTTATTTCCTCTTTTTATCAATCAGCTATATCCAAGTCTGCAATAATATTAAGTTCATACTCTGGATACGCCTCTTTCACTTCTTTTCTAATAATATCAATTCCTTCTTTTGGATCAATATCAAAACTTACTACCACATCAAAGCGCATAGTGTGTTTTTCTATATCCAAATAGAAGCCGTGCATTTGAAGCGACCAGTCATGAGCCATAACCATTTCTTGCACATCATTTCTAATGTGTGCCACTTCTGTGTCACTAGTATTATACGAATACACTCCCACTCCAGTAAGAATGATTCCTGTTTCTTTATAGACATTCATCTCTAGTTTTCTAGTTAATACATCCACTTCATCTACAGTCATTGTGTCAGGTAATTCTAGATGAACTGAAGCATAATTTTTGTTTGGTCCATAATTGTTTATTAGAAGATCGTAGGCTCCTCTTACTTCTGGCTCACGGTTTAGAATCTCCTTTACCTTTTTGCTAGTCTCTGTATCTGCTCTTTTTCCAAGAATCTCACTTATAGTGCCGCCTAGCATTTCTATACCAGCCTTAATGATTATAACCGAAATAAATGCACCTACATAAGCTTCTAGCGATACTTTTCCTTTTGTAGCTATATATACGATAGCTGAAGCCAAAACTGAAGCTGATAGGATAGCGTCAAATAATGCATCTTTGCCGGAGGCTTCTAATGCACCTGAGTTCACTTGTTTGCCTTTCTTTTGAACAAATAGACCTAACACTATTTTCACTACTATAGCAGCTGAAATTACTATTAGAGTGACTGGTGTGTAGTCTGGTTTTTCAGGATTAATTATTTTTTTCACTGATTCTATGGCAGATGTAACACCGGCATACAGAATGATGGCAGAAACTATCATTGCACTAATGTACTCTACTCTTCCGTGACCTAGTGGATGCTTTTTATCTGGTGCTTTATTCGATAGTTTATTCCCAACTATAGTAACTATAGAAGATAGTGCGTCAGTTAAGTTATTAATCGCATCCAAAACTACAGCAATAGAATTGGCAATCAAACCTACCACTGCTTTAAATCCAGCCAGCAAAACATTGGCAAGAATTCCTATAATACTAGTTCTTACAATCACTTGGTTTCGATTAGAATTTAATTGATCCATATCTTTTTCGGCCATTCATTATCTCCTTTTATCTCAAACGAATATTATGAATTTATTTTATGAAAGTTTGATTTATTAGCTTTATATAATTGCTTAAAAACTTTATAGTTTTTATCGTACGTATCTTTGTTTTCAACATTTGGAATATAGGTGCGATTAACTTTTACTAATTGTTTCGAAAGTTCTAGCATATCCACTTTCTTAATACCTGCTGCCACCATAATGGCGGTTCCTGTTGCTCCCACTTCGCGCGGGTTATCTACTGTCTCTATTGTTCTGCCAGTAATGTCTGCTAACATTTGACACAACATTGATGATAATGAACCACCTCCCACAAATCTAATTGGACCTGATGTCTTTGTCTTTTTCATCGAACACTCTAGCATCCATCGATAGTGATAGCAAACTCCTTCAAGTGTAGCACGGAGCAAATCTTTTTTTTCATTATTTATGCTAAGATTAAAGTACATTCCACCTGCCTTTGAATCTTCAAATGGACATCGGTTTCCATAAAGCCATGGAGTAAAAATTACACCATTTGCCCCAGGTGGAACTTTTGCCACTACACTTTCCAAGTAATCAAAATAATTTATATCATTACCATCCACATCTGTCATTTTCGATTCTTCTGAATAAATATTAACTTCGTCCAATGCAATATGTTCTAAGGCCCAATCAATGCACTTCCCCGCCGTTTCTAATTCCGCAAGGTAATTGAAATATCCTTTTTTAGCCGAGAGCAAACCAGTCATCAATACACTAATATCGAAAGTTTGATAATCCATAAAAGTGGATACCCATCCAGACGTTCCAATATAAATATGTGTATCTCCTGGAGTAGTACATCCTGCACCAATGTTTACAAAAGTGGTATCTCCGCCACCGCCAAAGACCTTGATTCCTTCTACTAATCCTAAATCTTTGGCCACCTCAGATGTTAATCCACCAACCAAATCTGTACATTCAATAAGGTCTGGCATATGCTCAGGTTTTACTTTGTACATCTTTAATAAACCTTTGTTCCATCCTTCTTTTCCTTTACGTGTGTCATAAAGAAATGAAACAAATGCTGTATCTGTAGTCCTTACTATTTTGCCTGTACAGCGCGCTAATAAGTAATCTCCTATATCTAGCCATTTATATATTTTATTAAATATCTCTGGTTCATTGTTTTCTACCCACTTGTATTTCCAAACTGGATCCTTCGCACTAGCAGGACCAGCACCATTAACTTTTAAATTGCGCAAAGCTTTATACAAACTAAAACCAGAAACTTTGATGAGTCCTCTACCCATACAATCCTTATACTCTTTAACTGCTCTTTGATCCATGAAATTCATAGGGGGTCTTAGCGCATTTCCATTTTCGTCCACTAAAACAACACCCTGCATCTGTGAACAGAATGCTAGTCCTTCTATCTGCTCCGGTTTGACGTCCGTATTCACAAATAAATCCTTTGTGGTGGAACAAATAGCTTCCCACCATTCTTCAATGTCCTGCTCTGCTCCTCCATCATCCGAAACATAAAGGCCATATTCCTTATTAGACTTTGCAACAAGTTTTATCTCTGAATCTATCTCAAACAAACATGTTTTTACACTACTAGTTCCAAAGTCATAAATGATAATATACACTTACTAATCCTCCTTTAGGTGGATGTTCCATCCAGTGTCAATTTTATCTTTAACTACTTTTTTAGTTTCTGAATCCAAATCAGGCCAATCAACCACTGTCCTGGCTTTATCCTTTACTAAATATGCCTTTTCAGCGCACAATGCAAGTGGCGTATCGGATAGAGAATCAGAATAAAAATTATCAATTACAGGAAATCCATGGTCAAATATATATTTCGCTTTTTCTTTCGCATACATCAAATTGTTGGTAAAAACTCCAAACTCGCGATCAAACTCTGTGGCCATAAATTGTACACCAAGTTTTTTTGCTATCGGCTCAATTATACAAGTAGGCGATGCACTAATTATTAAATCATCCTCTTTCTTTTGCGCTAGATACCACGATGCAATTCTCTTTTCATTTTTATTCCAATACTTTTCAATTTGTTCTTCAAAGTCATCTATCATTGTAAGATAACTTAAAAACTTTCTGTGCCTTAGGTATTCTGGCACTTTTCCAAGTTTTCTTTGTATCATCACTTTAACCAACTTAGGGAAATAGGTGAACCACAACTTAGGGTGCCTTTTCATGCACCAAAAACAAAAGTCTATAGAGCAGTCCGTTGGATATATTGTTTTGTCAAAATCATATACGTTCATAAAGACCTATCTTCTAACTTTTTAACCTTTACCTTGTTCTACCTCTTCTATTTCATCCTGTGATGCTTCCTTCAAAGAATATGTGTCGAAAGCAGGTGTAGTAGGTAGTTCAATCTGTATTCTACTAATTTTATTAATAGTGCCCTCTCCCTGATTCATCTTTAAATCAAAGACATGTCCACCGTATTTTCTATCCTCCGAAATAAAGTGCAAATGCCAACCAGGTGCATTAATTCCATCCATATGATCTGGGAAATAAACACACACTAGTGTTCCATTAATATCATCAAAGAAAAAATCCTTCTGTGTTTCTTTGAGGATATCTTTAAGCGACACGTGATGGGATCTGTATGCAGATTCTGACCTAGCACACACTTTTGAAAATGTACCATCTATACGCACCATATGCATACTGTTTAGTCCAAAGTCTTCTTCTATCTTAACATCAAGTATCTGCTTTAACTTATCTATATCTTCAATATCTTTAACAGAAATGTCCTTGCCTTCAGCAAAGAAAGTAGTGACCGCAAACGGTACACCCATATCTCCATCGGCTTGTACCACTGCTCCATCTTCTTGGGCGCGGTAGCATTTGCCGTCCACCATAATCATCTCGCCATCGACATTTTCAAATGTGCCAAGTCCGATATCTCCATTTTCCAAAAATTCATCTACCGAAACTACAGCTCTGGAATAGCCCATAGCCAGTGCCTGCAGTGTAGATACTTGATACATAACCTGTTCCATCCGTTTCCTCCCTGTTACTTTCACTTATTCATTATACCATTTGTTAGCATACACTTGGTAAAAATGATTGGATTTTTACAAAAAAATTCTGCTATGGGCTTGGTTGCTCATAGCAGAATTATATTTGACCTTATTATTTGGTCTTTACTTTTTTAACCTTAGACCATGAAGAATAGAATTTCTTTCCATTCACAGTTTTGTAAGTGCGAATCTTTACAAAGTATTTAACTTTGCCTTTAAGATTTCTTACTTTAATTTTGCTCTTCTTATAGCCTTTTACAATTACTGTCTTTTTATTTTTGCTAAACTTACTATTTGTGGCAAGTTTAATCTGATATCCAGTAACTCTAGATTTTGACATCTTTCTCTTCTGCTTTTTCCACTTTACTACAGCGGCTTTTTTTGACTTCTTTACTTTTTTGAGTGTGGCTCCTTTAGGATTAATCTTGTAAGTAGCCTCTGTAACACCAGTGTAATGTCCTTTGCCGACGATGATTAAAGTATAAGAGCCAACATCCTTGGATGTTCTATTAAAGTGTTTAGGCATATAAGCTGTGTAATCTTTTCCAGCTATTAAGCTGCGGCCTTTAATTGATTTAATCTTTGGTTTCTGAACTTTTCCATTGTAAATAAACTTAGTTTTAGAAAGTTTAACTTTCGCATTATTTATATCTATTGGATCACCTGGTAAAACTGTAACATCTACCGCTGTAGACTCTGGTTCCTTATAGTTAGGATTTTTGTTTTTTAGCTTACATTCAACATAAATAGTGGCATCACCTTCAGTTTTTCCAGTAACAACGCCATCTTTATCTACTGAAACTATCTCTGGGTCCATATTTTCATAAGTAAATGTGGCCGGCAAATCTACATTGAGGGAAGGAGTTATGGTATCTTGTTCTCCCACTTTTATTGTTATGTCAAAAGCATCAAGTTCTAACGTCTGGCGGTCAATGGAAGCTACTCTCTCCATACATTTTGGCTCTGAATCAAAATGGTTCTCATCTCCCACTGCCTTATACCAAACATAATATTTTCCTGCATTTACTGCTGTTGGAATGCTATCACTAAATTCTCCTGTAGGCTCTTCTTTAGTTCCCAGAGCATACTCAATTACACCATTCTCTGCTGAACCTGCCTCTATAAGTTTCTGTGGAGTTCCCGTGTAAACAAGTCCTATTCTCTTAACAGGATCCTTTACAACTGCCGCTGTATGCAAAGTAACTTCAATTTCTTTCTCACCAGAATATTCTCCTGCACTTGTTATTGCAACTTTTGCCTTATGATTTTCCGTGTCAAATTCCTTGCATGACACATTATAATCTTGACCTTCAGAAAGTTTAGCAGACTTTGCCACTACTTCTCCGTTTTCACTTGATGGGAAATAGCTTACAGAAATGTCATGTTTAATAGCTGCTTCCAATTCTGCTTCAGTGTCACAATCATAATTTGTCTTAATACCAGAAACATTAAGTACCTGATCGTCAAATTCCTTGTTTAGAATTTTAGCTTTAACAGTGGCTGGGTCCTTGTAAAAGTCTTCTAGGAACCAAATATCTGGGAGTTCATTCTTCTGTGAAAGTGTAGTTTTATATGAAGCATAATGTGTACCTGCTACACCACTTCCTTTTTCTACATATTCAGCTCCAAATTTTTTATCTGTATTTTGATGCAAAGCATATTCATTAAACCAATCAGAATATGGTACATCATAAAAATCTTTTATATATGTTGATGTAAGTGAATATTCTTCTTCATTTTCATCTACTAAATAGTAATCAAATGTCTTATCTTTGCATCGACCTTCTTCTGTTATGAATGCAAAGGCTCTATCAATATTTGGCTCAAAAGAATTGCCTGAATACTCTGACATAAACATATAATTTTCTGTTATATCAGAATAGTATGCATGTCCATTTATGTTAGGGATATAGTTTATTGTATGATCTAAGAATTTTGGGTCTGTTCTCACATACCTACATGGCAAATCTGCGGCATGGCATAAATCTGCATAAAAGATTGCGATTCCTGCACATACTGATTTTTCATCTTCTTTCATGGCACCATATGAATCCCACTGATGCCTGTAATAATCAAAATCATATCCACCAGACCAAAAATCGTCATCATAAATAACTCTCTTATTTGCCCATATAGCAAGAGTAAAATACTTTTCTAAATCACTCATGTCGTCTCTTAATATTCTCTTAACGACCTTCTCTATTTCTGTAATAGTGTATTCTTTCTGATCTATAGACAATTCAAAGTTTTTCTCAAATGTGGCTGGATCAGCATGTACACCTCTTTCACGTTCATCATATGATTCACATGACTTTGTTAGTTTCTCTAACTTTTCAGGCGCACTAAATTTTATTTCCTTAGCTTTTGTAGGCTTAGAAGGAACTGTAAAACAACTTAATGCAAATACTAATGCAACTAAAAAAACAAATATTCTTTTACTTTTCTTAATCATTTTTCACCGTTTCCTTTCTTTAGAACATATTTATATCCAGCAGCAATTGCTATACATACCACTATCTCTATTATAGCAATAATAATAAGCGAAATATCATTGAACTTAACATTTCTATTACAATAGCAAATAAGGATATATGTTATTGGGATTATAAACCACTGAATAATATATATTGTATTCAAGTTTCCACTTGTTTTTGACACAAAAGTTTTTATAGAATTTGGCAAAATTAAAGATATAAAGTAACATAATCCAATAACTCCATAAACGCATATCAAACAGAATACAGCATCTATTGTGGTCATGAAATAATAGTAATGGATATCTCCCGATAAAAATCCATTTGGAATAAACCATGTCGCCACAAAATAAGTTATTGAAACCACAAGTGCTAGTGGGGAAAGACAAAATAGTTTCTTCTTATTACTGCATCTAATGTATAGTTCACCAAAAAGCATTCCAACAGCTGGGAAAATAAACCCGTTGAACAATGGAAATGCGGTAAACCCTCTAGCACTACCTATAAAATAACCAGTTAACAAGTCCAAGAGATTACCTTTGAAATCGTAAAATCTTACAAATGAACCTATTACAGATAACACAACTGCTATTATAACTATGTGCCAGCTTTTTAGTTTTAACTTCTTGAAGATTCCAATTGTTATCATTGACAATCCTGCAAATGCTAAAATGTCAACACAGAATAATAGCATTCCTTCTGCAATTGGAAAAACCTGTGATTGCTTCTTCCCTAATAATTCATATGTAAGAAAATGAGGAATAAAAAATTCTCCTATATTTACAGCAACACCTAGTAACATTATTTTTATTCCACGGCTTATTAAATAGAAAGGTTTCTGGTTTTTCGAATATACAAAACCAACACCCATTGCAAACATAAACACAGGCGCCGCAAATGGACCACCTAGGAGTTGTTGAATTGCTCGTGTCATTGGCACACTAATATCATGTTTAAAACCAGTTGTAACAAATAAGCAATGCAAAAAAATCATAAAAATAATTGCAAGGCATTTTGCTAAATCCAGTTCTATCTGTCTGTCTCTATTAACTTGTTCTTTTGAAAATATCTTTGCCATAAGTCCTCCCATTTATAAAAATTCAAAATTATGCTCTGCTCATGATTCTATATTTCCTTGGAAATAAGTGCTATCGTCTCAACATGTACTGTATTGGGAAACATATCAACACACGACGCTTTCTCCACCTTGTATCCTCTCTCTTGCAACACCTCAAGGTCTCTTGCAAGACTTGTTGGCTTGCAACTTATGTAAACCATTTTTTTCACGCCAAAATCTATTATCTTATTCAACGCCTTTGGATTTATTCCGTCCCTTGGTGGATCAAGGATAAGCATGTCTGGCTTTTCTTCTATTTCATCTATTACTTTTAAAACATCACCCGCTAAAAATGCGCAGCTTTCAAGTCCGTTTAATTTGGCATTTTCTTTGGCGGCCTCCACTGCTTCCTCCACTATATCTACGCCAATCACTTTCTTTGACACGGGAGCAATCATCTGAGCAATAGTGCCAGTTCCAGAGTATAAATCGAACACCGTCATATCTTTAGTATCTCCAATATACTCACGCGCTTTTTCATATAGTACTTCTGCACCCAACGAATTTGTCTGAAAAAAAGAAAACACTGAAATTTTAAACTTAAGGCCTAGTATTTCTTCATAGATATATTCATCACCATAGATAATTCTAGTCTCATCGCTCTTTACTATATCTGCCACTCCATTATTTACTATATGGAGAATCCCTTTAATCTCGGCTGACAAATCCAATTTAAGAATTCTTGATTTTAGTTCATCTATAAACTGCTGCTCATCCCCCTCAAACTGTGAACTAGTAACAAGCCCCACTAGCAACTCGTTCGTCCTAGCAGTTCTACGCACAAGCAAGTGTCTTAAATATCCCTCGTGTCTCATTTTGTGATAGAAAGGAATATTTTTATCCGCACAGTAATCTAGCACGCATCTTAACACTTTGTTGTAATCTTTATCTACAATCTTACACTCGTCCACTGTCACTATGTCATGGAAACTTTCTTTCTTATGCATTCCAAGCGCTAACGGTCCACCTTTGAACTCATCGCCAAAAGAAAACTCCATCTTATTTCTATAAGCCCACTGATTTGGACTTCCTATTATTCCTTCAAATTCGTACTCGCCATCAACCACATTATCAAGGAGGTCTTTAACCATGCCTGACTTCACTTCCAACTGGTTTTCGTAAGACATAGTCTGGTATGCGCATCCGCCACAAAGGCCAAAGTGTGGGCAAAGTGGTTTGACATCTTCCATAGGAGATCTCTCCACCACTTCTCTTAATCGACCAAGCGCGTACTCACTTCTTTTTTTAGATACTACAAAACGGACGCACTGACCTTTCAGTGCGCCCTTTACTATTGCGGTGCCTTCTTCTCCGCAATCCACAACTCCCTTATTAGGGAATTTAAGTTTAATCACTTCTCCAGTGTATTCAACACCTTTTTTCATTATTCTTATTCGTCCTCGAAGTTGTCATCTTCATCATCGAATAATTCATCATAGTCATCTTCAAAATCGTCATAACGGATTTTGTCAATTAATCTATATACTGAATAAACAGCACCTGCTGTTGCAGCTACCACTGCGATAACTAGTACCACAATGCCAAACTTCTTCAAAGGTTTTTTCTCTTTTTCCTTCTTGATGATTTTTCCCACTTCTATTCCCTTTTTGAATTCTTCAACGCCTTTTTTTACTTCATTAATACCTTTTTTAAAATCGTCCATAATACACCTCGTACGAATTATTTATACAAAAATTATAACACTACACTGCGCAAAAGTGAAGAAAAACTCTCATAAAAAAGAGAAAACAAAAGGGTGCTCGCTAGAAAAGTCGCTCGACACCCTTTTGTTTTCTCTTTTTTTTATATTTTCTCTAATTTTGCGAATGATGCCATCATCATTTTTTGTCCAAATTCATCGAAATCCACTGTCACTTGATAGTCGCGAGGACCGTCCTCTATTTCTTTGACGGTGCCCTCACCAAACTTCTGATGAACTACTCTGTCTCCTACTTTATAATCTACTTCGGACTTTTCTACTGAAAATTCTTTGCCGAATGCTGGTTTTTTCTTTGGCTTTCCGTAAGATGGTTTTCTCTTAAATGCCTTTACCGCATCACTGCTAGAAGAATCATCTTGTCTTCCTTGATAGTCACCGCCGTGCCCTAGTGATCCTTCGTATCCGCCAAAGTTACTAAAACTATTCTTCTTTTTCATTCCATGAGCCATAGTATCAGTCACGTTCTTGCTGTTCACTATCTTAGGTGGAATCTCTTTAACAAATCTTGAAATCATATTGTACTGAGTTTCACCGCGAATCATTCTGCGCTTCGCATAGCTGACAGTAAGTTTCTTCATGGCACGAGTAATAGCCACATATGCAAGCCTTCTCTCTTCTTCTAATTCCTCTTCATCATCAGACATTATGGTCATATAACTTGGGAATAAACCATCTTCCATTCCGCAAAGGAAAATATGTGGATATTCTAGTCCTTTGGCACTGTGGACTGTCATCATAACCACATAGCTACTATTCTCATCCAAAGTATCAATGTCAGAAACCAACGATACCTCTTCTAGAAATTCTCCCAGGTTTGGCTGCTCGGCATTTTCTTCATACTCTGCCACCTTGCTAACCAACTCGTCAATATTTTCAATACGACCGTCCGCCTCGTCAGTTTCTTCTGCCACCAACTCAGCCACATAGCCGGTAAGTTCAATCAATTTATCCACCACATCCTTAATACTGTATGGACTACTTGGAAGTTCTTCCCCTTCCACCGGTAGTTCTGAACTTGGAGCAATCATATTGCTAAGTTCTTCTATCATATCTGTAAAGCCCTTTATCTTGGACGCAGTACCGGCATTTATTCCTGGCACTTCACTCGCCTTGAGGAATGCCTCATAAAGATTTATATCATTTTCCCTAGCGTAAACCTTCACTTTATCTACAGTGGTCTGTCCGATTCCACGCTTTGGCACGTTTATAACACGTTCCACCGACAAATCATCTGTAGGATTTGCAATAATACGAAGGTATGCCAAGATGTCTTTAATCTCACGTCTCTGATAGAAGTTTTGCCCACCAATAATTTTATATGGGATGTTCTTCATCATCAATTTCTCTTCCAAAGCACGCGACTGCGCATTTGTTCTATACAAAATGGCATAGTCATTATAGTCTGCTCTTCCGTTATCCACTTCTTCTTTGATGGTATCAGCCACCATCTCGGCTTCCGCAAAAGCATCCTCTGCCTGGTATACTTCTATTTTTTCACCACGGTCTTCATCGCACCAAAGTGTCTTGTCTTTTCTGCCCTCATTATTTTTAATAACTGCGTTTGCCGCATCCAAAATGTTTTTAGTTGATCTATAGTTTTGCTCTAGCTTAACCACTCTTGCATTTTCGAAATGATTTTCAAACGACAAAATATTTCCAATATCTGCACCACGGAATTTGTAGATGGACTGGTCATCATCACCCACCACACAAATATTCTGGTACTTGGATGCAAGAAGCTGTACAAACTTAAACTGTGCCATATTGGTATCTTGATACTCGTCCACCATAATATATCTCAAGCGCTCCTGATACATATCAAGGACCTCTGGATGTTTCTGGAAAAGTTCAACTGTCTTCATAATTAGATCGTCAAAGTCCATGGCATTGCTCTTTTTAAGTATTCGTTGATACTCCTCATAAATTTGAGAAATAGTTCTCTCCTTAAAATCGTGAGCAGCCAAATCTCTAACGTCTGAGACAGTCATCAGTTTATTTTTAAAGTCAGAAATCTTTGCCACCACACCTTTTTCTTTGAACATCTTAGTGTCAAGATTCATCATCTTTATAATGTCTCGCACTACTTTCTTCTGATCATCCGCATCGTAAATAGTAAAGTCATTTTTATAACCCACTTGATCTGCAAATCTTCTAAGAATCCTCACGCACGCGGAGTGGAAAGTGCTTACCCAAACTTGGTCTGCGCCAAATCCTACCAGTTTATCAATACGCTCTCTCATCTCGTCTGCTGCTTTGTTTGTGAAAGTGATTGCCATAATTTGATATGGCTCCACTCCCTTTTCTTTTATAAGATACGCCACTCTGTGTGTCAAAACTCTAGTCTTTCCAGAACCCGCACCCGCTAAAATAAGCAGTGGACCATCTGTGTGGTACACTGCCAATTCTTGCATATCATTTAATGTTACATCTGCTTTAAATGTTTTATCGCTCATCTATCTTTTACTTTTTGCCTTTCATTCTATCAAGTGCCATATCGTATCCATCGTTTCCGTAGTTAAGTGAACGATTCACTCTGCTGATGGTAGCTGTGGAAGCACCTGTGTCTTCTGAAATATCCAAATAAGTTCTGCCCTGTCTAAGCATTAGCGCAACTTCAAAACGCTGCGAAATAGAGAGTAGTTCATTAATAGTACAAACATCCTCAAAGAATGTATAGCACTCCTCTTTATTCTTTAGTGTTAAAATAGCATCAAATAAGTGATCTACTTCTTTGTTTCTAATGTTCTTACTCATAACTTTCCTCCGAATGTCTTGTTTACTTTTACATTTTAACACTCTAAAGCCTGAAAGTCTATAAATATTTTACCAATTATCTTCTAACTGCATACTTTTGTCTGTAAGCAAGAAAAATTCCTATAAGTCCAAATACTAAAATTCCTATTCCATACACCACTTCTATAAACATTACATGTCCTATATAATAGCCATAGTAGTCTTTCATAAACGAATCTGTCAGGTCAAAGTTATATAGTGAACCATTAGATACCAAGGCCGAAAATCCCACTGTTATAAGAGACCCTGCTCCTATCAGACTGTAAACTACAAATCTCAATCCATGGTAAGCATAATGCCTTGATACGATTAAATAGAATGCACATAAAAATCCTACCAACACCGACAAAGGTATAGCAATCCATGCAAGCCTATCAGTCTTAGTAATAATAAATGCCATCTGTTTTTCAGTTGGAAAATGAAGCTCTTCCATATACATTTGCTGAACTTTTTTGATGTAGGTACCAAGCGATGCTAGCTGTTGCTCATTTAATGTGCCCTCTTTCTTTTCTACATTAGTCCTTATTCTTCTTTCAATGTTACCAAAGTCTATAATATTTTTTTCCTTATTAAGCACTTGATCAAAAGCCTTAATAACATCTGCTTTAACTTCACCAGTTTTAAAAGCGCCTTGAATATGTTCTATTTCTATTCCAAATGGTTTTCCTATATCCAATGCCTTTTGCTCCATCTCATTTTTCAAGTGATAGAAGTAATATGTTCTATCACCCGCATGGATAACCGCTCTTCTACTAGCAAAACTCCACTTGCCAACTCCTCCTGCCACTATCACAATAACTGAAAGCATAAGGATAAAGGATAACAAATAATTAACTATAGCCTGTCTCACTCTATGTTTATGTCTCATTATTTTGCCACCTCCTTATCTATAGAAGGTCCAAATGTTTTGTCTAAGTATACAAACATTCTTTGACTCTTATCCCCATTTAATTTTCCAAATGGATAACAAGTATATAGAATCAATGTTTCTTTGTCGGCCTGTAAATCATATGCTTTGTCATATTCACCCTCGTCAAAGATTTTGATATCTGTCACTTTATATATATATCTGGCATAAGTGGTGGTTACATACATAACCATTCCTTTTTTTGCTTTTTCTAAAGGCGCAAAGTAAGTGGTATCATGCGCGCCCACTAAAATAGGTTTTCCATCACCTGGAATTGAACTTCCAAGGTAAGTACCTGCTGCTCCCTTGAATTCTTCTTCCAGCTTACCTTCAAATTCATCCTCATAATCGTTTTCCACTTTGCGTTTAATATTTCCGCTCAAAACATAATCTGAATCACCCATATAAAGTGGCGCATTTAGATTAATATCCTTACACGTAATAACTCCATAAGCTTCTGTGAACTTTGGCCAATGCACACTGCTACCTTTGATAGTTTCCTCTTTTATTACAGGGACATGATCAAAATCCTTCTCCTCCTCAGAGTACGTATTAAGAGTAAGGTTTTGTGTAAAACCATTTTTAATTGCTTTATAAATATCTGTATACGATCTTAAAGCAAAAAAGGCAGCACCTAATATAACTATGCACATAATAATTGGCACATAGAAATATTTAACCATTTGTTTAAAGTTGGCATATGAAAATGTTTGAAGACGAGCTCTTCTAGTCTTTCTGTTTGCAACTTCCATCTCATCTTCTTCTTCGTCATCATAATTTTCGTCGCTATGTTTTCTAATTCTATACATCCACTTTTTGGCATTTACTGCGAAGCCTACAAAAATCAAGAATACTACTCCTGCAAAAATCATCTCAACGGAAACACCCCATGAGCCTTCTTCACCCTGTTTATTTGCATCTAACTTTTGGTCATCGCCAGTATATTTTATAACCTGATTGGGGTCAATCACTACATATCCAGCGTTGTCCACCGCATAAAAACTATTTGATTTGCTATCATATTCTAAATATAAATCAATGGTAGATCCAGCATACTGAAAATAGTGCAAAGACTCTGATGACTGGCTAAACACAGGCCCTTTCCCACCTGATTTTTTGTACGCTACCAATCCTTTTGAAAAATATTTCAAGAAAAGCTCTGCAGTCTTTTTGTCTACATCTACATCATCTCTTGAAAAGTAATTCTCAAACTGGTTTACATAATTTTTATCTAAGTAAGTGGCAAATGGTTCTTGCTTGTCAAATGTATCAAGCATTTTTCTCTCATTTACATTTATTTCTGCGCCAAAAACACTTGCATTAACTGCAAGTAGCATTACCACACTAAGAACTAGAGTTAAAAGTTTCTTCAGTCTTCCCATCCTAAAGCCTCCTTCAACTCTTCCGTCTTAAACACATATTTTGAATTACAGAAATCGCAGTTCACTTCTATGTCCTCTCCTTCCGCTATTAAATCTGCCAAATCTTTTTTATTCAAAGTAGCAAGAACTCTCATGACACGTTCTTTGCTGCAGTTACATTCATACTTTGCTTCTATTCTATCTGTAAATTCTACTTCTATATCACCCATCACTACTTTTACTAAGTCTTCAGGGGTTTTCCCATCCTTCAGTATGTCAGTGACAGATGTAATCTTTGATATGTTTTCTTCTATCTTTGACACAGTCTCTTCCTTGGCATCGGGCATCATCTGAATAATAAAACCGCCAGCTTCACGCACATGATTATCCTTAGACATTAAAACGCCCAGGCCTACTGCTGATGGAGTCTGCTCGCTCGATGCAAAGTAGTATGTTAAATCTTCAGCCACCTCGCTAGTGGCCAAAGGTACTTTCGAAATATAAGGCTCTTTAAGACCCATATCTTTAATTACTGTAAGTTCGCCATATCCTATGGCTGCTCCCACATCCAATTTCCCGGCATAGTTAGGGGGTAGCATAACTGAAGGGTTTCCCACATAACCCTTTACCTTTGCTGAGTTGTCCGCTAGCACTGTCACTCCGTTAATCTTTCCGTCGCCCTTCATCTTGAGAGTCAAGAGTTCTTCTTCTCCCTTTAGCATTTGCCCCATCATAGCGCCTGCTGAAAGTAACCTTCCAAGCGCAGCTGTAGCCACTGGACTGGTGTTGTGAATCTCTCTAGCTTTCTCAACTAATTCTCTAGAAGTGATTGCAAAAATACGAACTTGCTTATTCTTGTCTACTGCTCTAACTATATAATCCATTAATTTCTCCTTAAAAATACCATTAACATTTTATCAATTAAGAGGGGTTTTTACAACTAAATAAAAAGCGGAGCTCAGCAAACTTTGTCGCTTGATTAAGCACATCAAAATAAGTATACTAATACTCGAAAGGAAGCAATTCTTATGGAAAACTTAGACAGAATCGTCATTTTAGATCATATAAAAACAATTTGTAAGCGCAGATGTATTTTACCTGTAGTTGCTATCATTATTTTGGTAGCATTGCTTTTTATTGTGCCATATGCCAGTTTGCTAAGTCCTAAAAAAGTGGACGGCATTTTTAATGTCAATGAAAAAGATGACTTTGTGGAGGTATCCACTAAACAAATGAACTATACTGGATATGATGTAAAAAACGGTATGGGCACTAAGTTCTCCTACTACTATTCAATTCAAAACGGAAAGTGTGCATTTGCCCTTATACCCTATGACCTTGTGCAGGCCAAAGGCAAAGACTTGCCAGAGGATGCTGTAAAACAAAAAATCAAAGACTTAACCTTTAAGGCTAAGGTTATTAAACCAGACAGTTCATACAATAAAATGATTTCAATGTTTGCAAAAGATTTGAATTGGACCGAAGATGATTTAAATGATATTTCAACAGGATGGGTAGTAAGTTCCGCTAACTATCACCCTTATAGATATATTTTTAGTTTGATAATAATTATCCTATTTATTGGGCTAGCAATTGTCAGACTGATTAATTCAATCAGATGTTGCAAGGACCCATATCGTTTTAAAGTTTGTTCCTATCTTTCTAAAGAAGAATGCCGTGAACTTATAAACGAGGCGCAAGAGGAACTTGACAGCGAAAATTATTTGCAGATAAATGCTACGTATATAACAGAAAATTACTACATAGACCTAGATACATCTGGCGCATTTATTATTCCACTTAAAGATGTTATTTGGGTGTTTAGACTAGGCCGGAGAGGTGTAGATATTGGAAAACACAGCCTCACTTACACTATCAACTTTATCACTAGAGATGGAGAAGTGATGAAAATTCCAAGAAAATCCAGTGACGAGGCAATGGCCATCATCAAGTCTATCAAAGCTACTGAATATGAAATTATTACAGGACATTCTGACGAGAAAATGAGAAGAGTTGCAGCGATTATTGAAGGACGAGAAGAAGAAAACTCCGAAGAAGCGTCAAAAGAAAAAACAGAAGAATAATTATTCTTCTGTTTTTTCTTCGGCCTTTATTTCAGATTTCTCCTCTTGTGCTACTTCAGGGTTTTTCTTTACCCCTCTGCCTCTTAGCAAGTTATAAATCCATCTCATTACCCACAAAAGAATTGGGAGCATAAACATACAAAATGCACTGGCCATCCATATGTTTTTATGTAATGGATTATTTGTATTGCTGTACATAATTCCAAATATTAAAGTCACTATTACGCAAACAACAATAATGGCAACTGTCACTAGCGCAAGTACTCTCTTTGCTTTATCCATACTACTGTCCTCTTATTTCTTTCTGAAAATCATCTCGTGTCTTCCAGGGCCGTTACTAGCCATAGTTACTGGAACACCTAGTTCTTTCTCAATATATTCAATGTACTTTCTACAGTTTTCAGGAAGTTTGTCATACTCTGTGATACCTCTGATATCTTCCTTCCAACCTGGAAGCATCTCATAAACTGGTTTAGCTTTCTTAAGTTTAGCTGTAACAGGGAAGTCTTTAGTTACTTCTCCGTCTATATCATATCCCACACACACTGGAATCTCATCTAAATATCCAAGTACGTCTAGACATGTAAGTGCAACTTCTGTAGCGCCTTGCATCTGTACACCGTATCTAGAAGCGACTGCGTCAAACCAGCCAACTCTTCTAGGACGTCCTGTAGTAGCGCCGAATTCTCCTTTGTCTCCGCCGCGTTTTCTTAGTTCATCTGCTTCCTTCTCGTCCATAATTTCAGATACAAACTCGCCGGCGCCCACTGCACTAGAGTAAGCTTTAACTACAGTTACAATATCTGTAATCTCGTATGGTGGAATGCCTGCACCTATAGCGCCGTACGCCGCCAATGTGGATGAGGATGTAACCATAGGATAAATTCCAAAATCTGGATCTTTCAAGGTACCAAGCTGACCTTCAAGTAGGATGTTCTTTCCTTCTTTGATGGCTTCGCGAAGATATACAGCTACATCGCAAACGTAAGGTTCAACAATATCTCTATACTCATGCAAAGTATCCAAAAGTTCCTTTGGATCAATCGGGTCTTTATGGTACATATGCTCAAGCATAATGTTCTTCTGCTCGCACACTCGGCGGACTTTTTCTTCCAAAGTATCCTCATCAAAGAGTTCTGATACCTGGAATCCAATCTTAGCATATTTATCCGAATAGAAAGGAGCGATTCCTGACTTAGTAGAGCCGAAAGCCTTTCCTCCTAATCTCTCTTCTTCGTATTTATCAAAATCGATATGATATGGCATCAAAATCTGTGCTCTATCTGAAACCAAAATGTTTGGCTTTGGCACGCCTTGACTTACGATGTCATCAATCTCTTTTTGTAGATATGGAATGTTAAGTGCCACTCCATTTCCGATGATACATGTTGTATGCTGGTAAAAAACACCTGAAGGAAGAAGGTGCAAAGCAAATCTACCATAGTCGTTTATGATAGTATGACCTGCATTACTTCCGCCCTGAAATCTGATAATGATATCAGATTGCTCTCCTAGCATATCTGTGATTTTCCCTTTGCCTTCGTCGCCCCAATTGGCGCCGACTATAGCTCTAACCATTTGATTTTTCCTCCTGGTGCATGACGCATTTCTCCTATTATCTATCCGTCCTAACACCGCTTAATATTATACAAATAATGGGGGATATATTCAACTAAAAATGACATATAATTAGGTTTATTTAACCCCTAAAAAACTTAATTATATTAAGGGGTTTGCTAATAATCTGAGATTGATATTTTTTTGACAATGTGCTAGAATATCTTCTATATTTATGTAAGTTTTTAGACACTTTTTCTTAATAAAAAAAAGTTGGGAGGATGAAATGTTTAAAATTGTTAATGCACAAAAGCTAAATGATGATGTTTTTAGATTAGATGTGGAAGCACCATTTGTAGCAAAGAAGGCTAAAGCGGGCCAGTTTATCATTATTAGAATTGATGAACAGGGCGAGCGCGTACCTTTCACTATTGCTGATACTGACCCAGAGGCTGGAACAGTGAGCGTTATTATCCAGAAAGTTGGACAGACTACTATGCTTCTATCACAGTTGAAGACTGGGGATTATATTGAAGATTTTGTAGGACCACTTGGTGTGGCTACTGACTTTGGCGGTGCCAAAAATGTATGCGTAGTGGGCGGTGGCGTTGGTAACGCTATTGCGTATCCATCAGCTAAAGCGCTTCACGCTATGGGAGCACACGTGGATGTTATCGCTGGTTTTAGAAGTAAAGACATCGTGATTTTGGAAGATGAATATAAAGACATTTGCGATAATTTATACATCACTACTGACGATGGAAGTTACGGAGACAAAGGCTTTGTAACAGACAAACTTCAGGAGTTAATCGATGCTGGAAATAATTACGATTTAGTAATTGCTATCGGTCCTGTTGTTATGATGAAATTTGTATCTAAGGTTACTGAACCTTACAATATAAAGACTCTCGTTTCACTTAACCCTATCATGATTGATGGTACAGGAATGTGTGGTGGCTGCCGTGTAACTGTGGGTGGCGAGACCAAGTTCGCCTGTGTGGATGGTCCTGATTTTGACGGTCACCAGGTAGATTACGATGAGCTTATGAGACGTAATGCAATGTACACTGAATTTGAGGCACACGACAGAGATAATTGCCGTCTTATGAAGATGGGAGGTGCCCAAGATGCCTAATATGAGACCAGATAAGGTAGAGATGCCTGTTCAAGATCCAAACGTTAGAAATAGAAACTTTGACGAAGTAGCTCTAGGTTACACAGAGGAAATGGCTGTGGAGGAAGCTACTCGTTGTATCAACTGTAAAAATAAACCTTGTATGGGAGGATGCCCTGTTAGGGTTAGAATTCCAGAGTTTATAGAAAAGGTTGCTAATAAAGAATTTGAGGAAGCTTACAAGATTATCACTACTACTAACGGACTTCCTGCTGTATGCGGACGTGTTTGTCCTCAGGAAAGTCAGTGCGAGTCTAAATGTATTCGTGGTATCAAAGATGAGCCTGTTGCTATCGGTAGGCTAGAGAGATTTATCGCTGACTGGCATTTGGCTAATTCTTCAGAGGTGGCCAAGAAGCCTGAGTCAAATGGCATTAAAGTGGCTGTAGTGGGTGCTGGCCCTGCCGGACTTACATGCGCTGCTGATTTGGCGAAGCTTGGTTACGAAGTTACTATCTTTGAAGCATTCCACAAAGCCGGCGGAGTTTTGGTTTATGGTATTCCAGAATTCAGGCTTCCAAAGGCTATTGTTCAAAAGGAAGTTGATAACCTAGAAGCTCTAGGCGTTAAGATAGAAACAAGCATGGTGGTTGGCCGCGTGCTTTCAATTGATGAGATTATGGAGATGGGCTTTAAGGCTGTGTTCATAGGATCAGGCGCTGGTCTTCCAATGTTTATGAATATTGAAGGCGAGTCATTGATTGGCGTTCTTTCAGCTAATGAGTATTTGACTCGTACAAACCTTATGAAAGCTTATATAGATGAATATGATACTCCTATCATTAAGAGTAAGAAAGTGGCCGTGGTAGGTGGAGGTAACGTGGCAATGGACGCTGCTCGTACTGCTATGAGACTGGGCGCTGAGGAAGTATCAATCGTTTACAGACGTAGCATGGAAGAGCTTCCAGCTCGTGCTGAAGAAGTTCACCACGCACAGGAAGAAGGAATCATCTTTAAGACTCTAAACAATCCTGTGAAAATAAACGGTGATGACGAAGGAAGAGTCAAGAGCATCACTTGTATAGAAATGGAACTGGGTGAACCTGATGAATCAGGAAGACGCCGCCCTATCCCTATAGAGGGTTCAGAGTTTGATATGGATGTGGATACAGTTATTATGTCACTTGGTACTAGTCCCAACCCATTAATCCGTTCAACTACTGAAGGTTTGGAAGCAAACAAATGGGGTTGCTTGGTAGTGAATGAAGATACACTTGAGATACAAGAGACAATGTATACGCCGGCGGTGATGCCGTAACTGGTGCTGCCACTGTTATCCTAGCGATGGGCGCTGGAAAACAGGCTGCAGAAAACATTGACAAGAAGTTAAGAGGATAATTCCAAAATAAATATAAAAGACCATTACTCAAAAGTAATGGTCTTTTATATTTGGGTTATTGTACTTCCACTCCATATTCATAAAGAATATCACTAGGTAGATCAATCTCTTCTGTCCAAATAACAAAAGCTCTACTTTCACTCAAGTGGTAATTATTAAATAAATCATTTTCTCCTAGTTTGTAGTAATTGGGAAGGGTATTCATATCATTTTTCATATCATAATGAACCTTTTTCCCATCATCGAAAGTAATTTCTAAAATATAATTATCAAGCGCCTTAACACTCTTTATCTTAGGCATAACCAATTCCTCTTTCCTCATAACAATGGTGGGAGTTTGTAAACAACTTGATTTTCCCACATTTTTTCTAGGTCTTTGGAATACTGCAATATCCACTCTTTAACTAGTTTTTGAGCTTTATTTGGCAAATCACCTTTTGTCATTTCAAGACACATCATTTTAGGGACAGTATGATTTTTGATTTGTATAATAATTATATTATTAAGATTTACAAAGTCAATACTATATAAAGAAAAACGTTGTCAATTATGACAACGTTTTCCTACTAAAGTGATTATTCAATAACTCTTTGGAATGATGATTTCTCAACACCACATAGTGGGCAAGTCCAATCATCTGGTAAATCTTCAAAAGCAGTACCTGGAGCGATACCGTTTTCTGGATCACCTTTCTCAGGGTCATAAACATAACCACATGGATTACAGAAATATTTATCCATAATATGCCTCCTTTAAGAATTCATGAGCCGTGGTCGTTCAATTTGCTACGCAAATCTCACTGGGGGCTCTTAGTTTAACCAAAGTATCTATCCAATAGACCTTTGAAAGCCTTTCCGTGTCTTGCTTCATCTCTTGCCATTTCGTGCACTGTGTCATGAATAGCATCGAGATTCTGCTCTTTGGCTTTCTTAGCCAGTTCAGTCTTTCCTGCTGTAGCACCATTTTCAGCATCTACTCTCATCTGTAGATTCTTCTTTGTGCTATCTGTAACTACTTCGCCT
>CAJOMD010000017.1 GCA_905235555.1 uncultured Eubacterium sp. | reverse complement strand
TCGAAGTAATTGGCAATGTATCTAGATGAAAGTGACGAAAGATTCCTCTGAACATAGCTAAGCATTATCTGTTTAGAAGTAATAATACTACCACATCCTTTTAGATACTCATAATTAAAAACTCTGTCCTCGCCAAAGTCCATTTCTTCCGAGAATCTCAAAGCAAGTTTTTCTATTATGCCACGTTTATAAAACTTATTACAATTAGAATACACAAGAAGATGACCGTTAATTATATAATCATCGGCAAATTCAGATACATCCTCATATTTTTTGTCTTTCACCTTCCAGTATTCTCGATTTCCCTCTAGCGGAATTCTCTCAATTCCAAAAATATAAAGATCCGCTTTCTGGTATAGTAAATCTTCTACTTTCTCTACAAAACCGCTCTTTAATAAATCGTCACAATCCACAAATGTAACATACTCGCCCTGTGCATTGTTTAGTCCAGTATTTCTAGCAGCTGATGGTCCTTTGTGTTCGTCATAAATAAGTGTAATACTTTCACAGTCTCTATACTGCTCTAACTTCTCTCTCGTTCTATCACTAGATCCATCATCCACTAATATTAATTCATCATCTGTATTCATCTGACCAGTGATTGAATTGACTACCTCCTCCACATAATCTTCGCAATTATATGTTGGCACTATAAATGTAACTCTATTCATTTTGTTTCCCCAAAGTCTTTTTATATTTAAAATACAAACGTGGTATAGTTTAAGTCAATAATATTTGTATACTCATACGATTTACAAAGTTTCTTTAATAACTCGTAATTATCTGTTATTAATTCCTGCGAATGCTTATCGGTGTTCAAACTCAAACATGCACCATCGTCTATCATCATAAATATTCCTTCATTCTCATAGAACCTAATTATAATCTGAATATCAATAGTGTCCTTTTTGCTGGCTGCCTTAGCATACGCTACCATCTCTTCTATACATAGACCCATCTTGTAAGCTATATTGCTATTCATATGGTTTTCTTCAGCATACTTCATCATATCGTGCGACGCCTGCGAAGCTTGATCAGGCTTAAGAGTCATTCTAATTAAACCTTTTTGCTCCTCTTCTTCTTCGTCAGCTTTCCTGATTTTTTGATACTGATAATAATTGCGCCCCCAAATAAAGAATTCTGATAGGAAGTAAGAAATCCATAACAAATATGGCACATTTGACTTACTGATAATGAAAGCTGCAATAGGCATAATCAAACTTCCTGCCACTGTTACAGCAGATGAAAAGTGAGCCTTTCCTCTATTTGCAAAGTACAATCTATAAATCGCATTAAATCCTTTCAATATGAAACATAGAGAAAATATTCTAAGTGATTCCACTCCAAATTCTGGTATTTTATCTACGCCGTGAATATTATAAATAAACTCAGGGAAAATAATAATAATTAAAGATATAATTCCAACAATCGATGCCATAATATCTTTAGCTTGTTTCACTAAAATTCTTAGAGACTCCCAGCCTTTAAATCCTGTGTAGAGCCCAACTAGCGGTCTGACTGATCCTTGTACACCATTCACTGCTACCATCACTAACGATAAAGCAAATGTACATACGCCTCTTATAACACCACCGTCTTTTCCAAAAACATCAAGTAGTATCATTACTATAATAACATTTTGAACGGCAAGCATGGTTGAGTTTGCGCACTCTGGCAGTCCACTTTTTAGTATTTCTTTTACTTGTTTAAATCCAGCCCTAATCTTTTGTGACGTATATATATCCGTTTTCTTATAAATGTATGTGACTGTAAGAGTGGCTCTTACTACATTGGCACATGCAGTACCATAACCTCCACCTGCTACTCCCATATGCATGGCTCCGACAAATATTAGATCTAGTACTAAGTTAGTCACTCCTTCTATTACAGCAAGCCACATCAACGCTTTCATTTTTCCAACTATTTGAAGTTGACAAACTCCTACGGTAGATATCAAGCCGAAAGGCATCGATATCATAACACCTGTCGCATATTGCCATGTAAGTTCTGTCATCTCTTTAGAGAGACCATAAGAATGGATAAGTGCACTAGCTATTGGAATTTGAATAATACCTACTAAGATAGCAGATACTATAGTCATAACAACTGATGCATGTTTTACCCTAGCTATTTCTTCTGCATCATTTCCCCCCATACACACTGAAAGGTATGTGGATATGCCCGAAGACAAAAGCGCAGAAAAAACTCCAATAGTTATAATTATTGGATTGAAGATGCTGACAGCTGATAGCGCGTCGGCGCCCACAAAGTTACCAACAACCAATCCATCTACTGAAACCAAAAGTAAATTGGACAGATTGGTCATTATCATAAAAGGTAAGAATCTCCACATTTTCTTTAATGTCAAATCTCCCTTTAACTTGTAACGATTCTCTATTTCTTTTCTAGTAATTGTTGATTTCATTTTTATTTATACAATAACCTTTCTGTTAACAGTTTATCATAAATCTAAGTGTAAATGTGGAATTGTCGAAATGAGGCTCGAATTCGCTTCGCTCTTCTCGCTCGTTTCGACATTTCTACGGAATTGCATATACATAAAAAAATACAAGCAAGAATATATCCTTGCTTGTATTCTTTTATATATCTGCATTCCACAGATAATATTATCTTTTCGAAAACTGTGGTGCTCTTCTAGCGCTTTTAAGACCGTATTTCTTACGTTCTTTCATTCTTGAATCTCTTGTCAAGAATCCAGCCTTCTTTAAAACTTTTCTGTTTTCTGAATCAGCCTCCACTAAAGCTCTAGCGATACCATGTCTGATGGCACCAGCCTGACCAGTAGTTCCGCCACCCTTTACAGTGATGTCTGCATCAAACTTATCAGCTTGATCGATAGCTTCAAGTGGCTGTCTTACGATAACTTTCAATGTCTCAAGACCAAAGAAATCATCTATATCTCTTTTATTGATTGTAATTCTACCTGTGCCTGCTGAGAGGTAAACTCTAGCGACACTACTTTTTCTTCTACCTGTACCGTAGTATGTATCTTTTGCCATGTTATTTCCTCCTCTCAGTTATTAAAACTTTAATTCCTCAGGCTGCTGTGCAGCATGTGGGTGTTCAGCACCAGCGTACACGAATAACTTCTTGTACATCTTTCTTCCTAAAGGTCCCTTTGGAAGCATGCCTTTAACTGCGAGTTCAATAACCTTTTCAGGTTTCTTTTCAAGCATAGTCTTAAGATCTGTTTCTTTCATTCCTCCAACATATTCAGAATGGTGATAATAGATCTTCTGATCTAGCTTCTTTCCTGTTACTTTGATTTGGTCTGCGTTTGTAACGATTACATAGTCACCAGTATCTACATGAGGTGTGAATGTTGGTTTATTCTTTCCTCTTAATACCTTAGCTATCTCTGATGACAAACGTCCCAATGTATATCCTGTAGCATCAACTACATACCATTTTCTTTCAATATCTGTTGGATTAGCCATGTATGTTTTCATTGGTATTCCTCCTGATTTAATTTTCAAACTTTACCTGCAAGCGAAATGTCCGAAACGCCTGCAAATCTGCCGTGTAAATGCGTCCTTACCGGGGCTATGGCTTAGACTTATATTACACGCCACAGAGTTAGATTATATAATAAAGAACCCCCTATGTCAAACGATTTTTGGTGTATTTTGCCATCCAAAAAACATACGTTTTAGTCTAGGTTTTTCTGTATTTGGACAAGATATTTTTGATGATATTTTTCTAGCAATTTAAAGTCACAACATATTCTATTTAAAAATGAATCTTCTTGTTTTATTCTATCCTCATACACTTTACGCGCTTTAGAAATAATGTCATTTTTATGCTTTCTTATAAACCTAATTTCATTAGATTCAAATGTATGCAAATACTCCATTCCATTTATCATAGTTATCACACCTACAAACGGTCTGTTGTTAAATTTAACACTGACTCTATGGTCCACTTTATGTAAAAATCTTAAATAAGATGGACTAACTTCATAAATATACAATTCTTTCATACTGGCTCCGTTAATATAATAAAAGAGGGTTGTTTACAAACTGTAATCAACCCTCTTTCAATTCGTCCACTAAAGCAGGACCTCTCTATTCTAATTGGTCCACTAAAGCAGGACCTCTCTATTCTGATTCGTCCACTAAAGCAGGACCTCTCTATACATTATATATAACATCTGCCATGGTCTTTGTCAATACATATCCGGACAGTATTATAAAATTTTTTAATTTTCATCATATTTAATTTCTACTAATCTCAACCCCCTTGCAACAGCTGTCTTGCCGGCTCTTCCTCTGTCCTTAGAAGCTATTATATCATCCATATCTGAAGGCTCTAATTTGCCCTCTCCCACTTCTAAAAGTGTTCCTGCTATTATTCGCACCATATTGTACAAAAAGCCGTTTCCTTTGGCAATTATGGCTATTTCGTCACCATTTTGTGTGACTTTTAGCGATTCTATCGTTCTTACTGTATTTTCAACCTGCGAACCAGTACTACAAAACGCTTCAAAGTCATGTTCGCCCTCCAAATACTTAGCTGCTTCCTTCATTTTGTCTACATCTAGCTTTGCATATGTGAAATATGTGTAAAGTCTTCTCACTGGATCTGGCATGTCGCGGTTAATTATTGTGTACTGATATGTTTTCATACTGTTTTGGTATCTTGGGTGCCAATCTGAGTCCACTTCCTCAGACTTCACTATCGATATATCCTCCGGCAAACGTTGATTCATAGCATATGCAATCTTTTCTGCCGGAATATGAGTTTCCGTATCAAAGACACAATAGTTTCCATCTGCATGCACGCCAGAATCTGTACGACTAGCGCCCACTACTTCTATCTCTTCATCTAGAAGTTCCGACAAAGTCTCATTCAAAACTCCCTCTATCGTCACCTCATTTGGCTGAATCTGCCACCCGCAATAATTAGTGCCATCGTACGCCACTTTTAATCTTACTCTCTTCATATCAAACCTCTAAAAAACAACAAATGTATTTCCTAAAAACTTAACCGCCAAAACATTTACCACAATCACACTTGCGATAATTACTCCGCAAAATGCATAAGACAAAGCATCTCGTCTCTTGTACTTAAGCGGATGAAGTTTCGTTCTATTTCCTCCGTGGTAACATCTCGCTTCCATAGCCTGCGCCAAATTGACTGCCCTCTTAATGGATGAAACAAACAGCGGAATCAAAATTGGAACCAAACTCTTTGCGCGCCTAAACATATTGCCTGTCTCAAAGTCTGCCCCTCTTGCCATCTGCGCTTTCTTGATGCGCTCAGTCTCTTCCATAAGTGTTGGGATAAATCTTAACGCTAAAGACATAATCATTGCTATTTCATGTACTGGCACTCTAATCACTTTCAAAAATCCCAAAGACTTTTCCAAACCGTCCGACAAATCATTTGGCTTGGTAGTTAGTGTCATGACCGATGTAGAAAGGACTAGCAAAATCAACCTTATAACTAAGTATGCACTTCTAATTAGTCCTTCGTCTGTAATTTTAAATATCCACCAATGTGCCACAGTCTTGCCCGGTGTAAAGAACATATTAAGCAGTGCCGATATAACTAAAATAATTATGATTCCTCTTACGCCCTTTACCACTTTTCTGAAAGGAATTCTAGACATCTTCACAATCGCAAACAAATATAGTGCCATTAGTCCGAATCCGATAAAGTTGTTCACGACAAATAGCATCACAATGAAAACCAAAGTGCCAAACAATTTGACTCTTGGATCAAGTCTGTGAATTATTGAATTTTCAGGATAGTATTGACCTATCGTGAAATCTGACATCTTTTCCCTCTCAAATTCTGATAGTTTTCTATTTCAAAACTTTAAGTACTTTATCTTTTGCTTCTTCTATGTTTACTTTAAAACTTTGAGTAAATTATTCTTCGCCTCTTCTACATTTAGAACTGAGGTATCTACATCCAATCCCGCACTCTTTAATTCGTGCATCACGCTTGTTACCTGAGGAACTTTAAGTCCCATGCGTTCAAGCTCATCGCCTCTTGCAAAAATATTTCTAGCAGTATCATCCATTGCCACGCGTCCATCGTTCATCACAACAATTCGCTTCGCATGCAAGGCCACTTGTTCCATATTGTGAGAAACCCAAACAATACTTATACCTTTTTCCTCATGTAGCCTCTTAACCTGCTCCATAATCATATTTCTGCCCTGTGGATCTAAGCCAGATGTAGGCTCGTCCAATATCAAAACCTCTGGGTCCATCGCCAAAACTCCAGCAATAGCCACTCGTCTCTTCTGTCCGCCAGAAAGATCAAAGACAGACTTGTGGTAACTTTCCTTTGGAACCTCAACTAATCTCAAAGCCTCTATTGCTTTTTTCTCAGCCTCTTCATTTGAAAGTCCCATATTCTTTGGCCCAAAACAAACATCCTTAAGCACAGTTTCCTCAAACAATTGATTCTCTGCATTTTGAAAAACTAGTCCCACTTTCTTGCGAAGTTCTCTTTTGTTAAAGTCTTTGTCTTCAATGTTTTTGCCGTCCACCAAAACCTCTCCAGTGGCACCCTTAAGCAACCCATCCATAAGCTGAATGAGCGTGGACTTGCCAGAACCCGTATGACCAATAACGGCCAAGAACTCTCCAGGATCAATCTTTAGATTTACATCACGAAGAGCCCTAGTCTCCTTGCTAGTCCCCTGGTTGTATATGTAATTTACATTTTTAAATTCTATCTTTGCCATAATTTAAAAATATAATCCCTTTCAATAGTTAAATTTCAAAAAATAATTCAGCATTCCCGTTATTTCGTTATGCTCTCTAATTCTTTCACTAAATCTTCAGCTGTCAAAATACTATCAGAAATCTGAACTCCATTCTTCCTAAGTTCATACGCCAGTTCAGTAACCTGAGGCACTTCCAAGCCAAAAGATTTAAGCTTATCTACTTCTTTAAAAATTTC
The DNA here is from genome assembly GCA_905235555.1 of uncultured Eubacterium sp. GTDB lineage: Bacteria > Bacillota > Clostridia > Lachnospirales > Lachnospiraceae > Eubacterium_G. The sequence goes on along the minus strand of CAJOMD010000017.1, from coordinate 22,980 downwards.
TCTAGGTGTTCCCTGCATTTCAAGTTCACCTTTGTTCATCACAAACACTTTGTCAGCCTCCACTATCTCTTCCATATTGTGAGTAATCAAAATGATAGTGATTCCCTGTTCTTTATTTAGACTTTTTAGAGTATTAATAACTTCTTCTCTTCCTACCGGATCTAGCATAGATGTAGGCTCGTCCAAAACCAAACACTTTGGCTGCATCGCAAGAATACCTGCTATAGCCACTCTCTGCTTTTGACCACCTGATAAATTGAGCGGAGATCTCTTGGCATACTTTTTCATACCAACTGAATTCAAGGATGCATCCACCCTAGTTCTAATCTCATCAGTAGGAACAGCTAGGTTTTCCGGTCCAAAGGCCACATCCTCTTCCACCACAGTAGAAACAATTTGGTCTTCTGGATTTTGAAATACAAGACCTGCAGTCTGCCTTACTTTTAAAATCATTTCCTGATTTTTCGTATCAATCTCATCCACTACCACAGTACCTGCCGTAGGCATAAGCATGGCATTTAAGTGTCTTGCAAATGTAGACTTACCTGAACCATTATGTCCAATCACTGCCACAAAGTCCCCTTCGTTCACATCCAAAGTGACATTATTAACAGCACGCTGGCGCGAATGACCTTCGTAGTTCTTATAATCAAATATTAAATTTTTGATACTGACAATAATACCCATTTTATTTTCCTGTATTTTCACAATATATAAAAACAGACAGATAAAAGAAACGATGTTCTTTATCTGTCTGTTTTTTAAAAATTTAATAATTTTATACTAACTCCAATAATACTTCCATCGCTGCGTCACCTTTACGCTGACCAATCTTCACGATTCTAGTATAACCACCATTGCGGTTCTCATATTTTGGAGCAATCTCGTCGAATAACTTATTAGTCAAATCAACTTCTTTAGTCTCTTTCTTTGTATCACCCTTTTCTGTTACTGGATAAAGAACTTTCATCATTTGACGTCTCGCATGAAGCTTAGATGGTTTGTCTTTCTTGATAGTCTTTGACTCTTCGTCAAATACAGTAACCTTCTTGCCATCTACCACTTCTTTCACTCTCTTGCCATCTTTATCTTTTCTAGCAACTTTGGCTGTTACTTTAACTTCTTCGTAATTGTCTTTCTCTTTGACAGCTAGTGCAATCAAGCCCTCAGTAACTTTACTGACTTCCTTTGCACGGCTCTCAGTTGTGACAATTTTTCCGTTATTTAAAAGACTGGTAACTTGACCTCTTATTAAAGCCTTTCTTTGACTTGAAGTTCTTCCAAGTTTTCTATAACCTGCCATTTTCTTACCTCCTACAAATCAGTAATTACTGATTTTCGCCTGATTTCTTGAATCCAAGACCAAGCTCATCTAGTTTATTGATAACCTCTTCCAAAGACTTACGACCAAGGTTTCTAACCTTCATCATTTCGTCTTCAGTCCTGTTAACTAATTCTTCCACAGTGTTAATCTGTGCTCTCTTCAAACAGTTGAATGAACGAACTGAAAGTTCTAATTCATCAATGTTCATTTCTAGTACTTTGTCGCTCTCTTCTTCGTCAGTGTCTGTGATTACTTCCACATCCTTAGCCACGTCAGAAAGATCGATAAGTAGGTTCAAGTGCTCACAAAGAACTTTTGCTGCAAGTGAAACAGCTGCATCTGTCTCGATAGTACCATTTGTGTAAACGTCTAGTGTTAGCTTATCATAGTCTGTAACCTGACCCACACGAGTGTTCTCTACTGTCATGTTTACTCTCTCTACTGGAGTGTAAATAGAATCAATAGCGATTACACCAATTGGTAGATTATCATTTTTGTTCTTTTCTGCACTCTTGTAACCTCTGCCCTTAGTAATAGTTAATTCCATACTAAGTTTGCTCTTGCTTCCACCGTTAAGTGTCGCAATAACAAGGTCTGGGTTTAAGATTTCAATCTCTGAGTCTGTTTCAATGTCTGCAGCTGTAACTACTCTGTTACCTGACACATCAATGTGTGCTAGCTTAACATTGTCAGAATCACTGTGATTGATAATTTCTAATTGTTTGATGTTAAGAACAATCTCTGTAACATCTTCTTTAACTCCAGGGATTGATGAGAACTCGTGAAGAACTCCGTCAATCTTAATTTGGCTTACAGCCGCTCCTGGTAAAGATGAAAGCATGATACGTCTAAGCGCATTACCAAGTGTAGTTCCGTAACCTCTCTCTAGAGGTTCTACTACAAACTTTCCATATCTTCCATCATCTGATTTTTCAATTGTAATATTTGGTTTTTCAAAATCGAACACTAATTAGCCCCTCCTTTATTTGGAATTGCTTTAGCTTATTATGAATTTTATTTAGAATATAACTCGACAATAAGCATCTCGTTTACAGGTACATCAATATCTTCTCTTGTAGGTAGAGATTTAATCTCACCTTTCAAGTTATCCTGGTCCACTTCTACCCAAGCTGGGAATGTTCTTCCACCTGTAACCTCTAAGATATCTTTGTATCTCTGAGAGCCCTTACAATTCTCTTTAATTTCAATTACATCACCTTCACTTACTAAGTATGATGGGATGTTAACCTGTTTTCCATTAACCAATACATGCTTATGATCAACAATCTGTCTAGCTTCTCTTCTAGTACGAGCAAATCCTAAACGGAAAATTACGTTGTCTAGACGAGACTCCAACAAAATCATTAGGTTTTCACCTGTCTGACCAGGTCTCTGTTGGGCTTTCTTGAAATAGTTTCTAAAAGGTTTCTCTAACACACCATAGATGAATTTAGCTTTCTGCTTTTCTCTAAGCTGAAGACCGTATTCACTCATCTTTCTGTTAGATCTCTTTAAGCTTCTATTTGATTTCTTGTCTATTCCTAAATAAACTGGATCCAAACCAAGTGATCTACATCTTTTAAGAACAGGAACTCTATTTACTGCCATTCTCTATTCCTCCTCATTAGACTCTACGACGCTTTGGTGGACGACATCCGTTGTGTGGTACTGGAGTTACGTCTTTGATAGATGTAACCTGTAGTCCACAAGTAGCTAAAGCACGAATAGCTGCCTCTCTACCTGAACCTGGTCCCTTAACCATAACGTCTACTGATTTTAATCCATGAACTAAAGCTGCCTGTGTAGCTGTCTCTGCTGCCATCTGTGCGGCATAAGGAGTAGATTTCTTTGAACCTCTAAATCCTAAGCCACCAGCACTAGCCCATGATAAAGCGTTTCCTTCAGCGTCAGTCAAAGTAACAATAGTGTTATTAAATGACGCTTGAATATGTGCTTGACCGTGTTCTACATTTTTCTTAACACGTCTTTTTGTCGCTTTTTTTGTAACTTTCTTAGCCATTTTTTAAACTAACCTCCCTTATGGGTTTTACCTTACTTCTTCTTATTTGCTACAGTTCTCTTTGGTCCCTTACGAGTACGGGCATTGTTCTTAGAATTCTGTCCACGTACTGGAAGGCCCTTACGATGACGGATACCTCTATAGCATCCAATCTCCTGTAGTCTCTTGATGTTCATAGCGGTGTCTCTTCTCAAGTCACCCTCTACTACCTGAGATGCCTCAATAACGTCACTGATTTTCTTTACTTCAGTATCAGTTAAGTCCTTAACTCTAGTGTCAGGATTAACATCAGCCTCAGCTAAGATTCTCTTAGCACTTGAAACACCAATGCCGTAAATATAAGTTAAGCCAATCTCAACTCTCTTGTCTCTAGGTAAATCAACACCTGAAATACGAGCCATGTGTATAACCTCCATTAAGTTTAAATTTACGTGAAAAACAAATCTACGTAGCTCGTGCTACACCCTTGCTTCTGATAAACTAGATAACTAGCGCTGCAAAGATATCATCACACGCCTGAAATGTGTACGTGATTATCGATTCACAGTTTAAAAGTTTCTGGATAAGTTTTCAGCAAATAACTTATCCTTAGGAAATCATTCCGTAGATTAAGGAATTTTGTGATTTCCCTATGTAATAGTGACTAATTAGCCACTGCAGCCGCAAGTTCTTTAGGAAAAAGTTTCCTAAAACGCACAAATAAGCGAACAATACTACGATCATTCACTCTTGCTTTTAGCCAAAAATATTTATTATCCTTGACGCTGTTTGTGCTTTGGATTCTCGCAAATTACTCTTACGATTCCCTTTCTTTTAATGACTTTGCATTTTTCGCAAATCGGTTTTACTGATGATCTTACTTTCATAGTAACACCCCTTTCTTAAAAAAAGTCCGACTAACATCATATCAAAATCTGCCGGACATTTCAAGCATTTTTTGTGCTTATTTATCTCTCCAAATGATGCGTCCTTTTGACAAATCATATGGTGACATTTCAATAGTAACTGTGTCGCCTGGCAATATCTTAATGTAGTGCATTCTAAGTTTTCCACTTATATGCGCTAGCACGATATGACCATTTTCTAACTCTACTCTAAACATAGCGTTAGGTAGTTTTTCTACCACTTTACCTTCAATCTCAATAACATCTGCTTTTGACATTTATTTCCTCCTAAGTTTTAGAAAAATATAATTTAAAATATGTAAAATTCACTTACAAAAAAATGTTTAACAAACATATTACTATTCAACTAGTGATAATATTTCTGGTTCACCATCTGTAATCAGAATAGTGTTTTCATAATGAGCTGACATAGAGCCGTCATCTGTCACTATGGTCCAACCGTCATCTAACTGTGCTATCTCAGGTCTTCCCATATTGATCATTGGCTCGATAGCAAAAGTCATACCCTCTCTTATCTTCATTCCACGTCTCTTTTGTCTAAAGTTTGGAATAGTTGGGTCTTCGTGCATCTCTTGCCCAATGCCATGTCCTACCAAATCTCTAACTACACCGTAGCCAAACTTTTCTGCATAATCTCCAATAGCTGCTGAGATATCAAACAAATGATTTCCATCTCTTGCCTGTTCGATGCCCACAAAAAAACTTTCTTTTGTCACATCGATCAGTTTCTTAACTTCTGGGTCTATCTGACCTATCGCAATAGTTCTAGCAGCATCTGATTGGTAGCCGTGATATATAACTCCCATGTCTAGACTGACGATGTCTCCATCTTTTACAAACTTGTCCTTTTCTGGAAGTCCGTGTACAACCTCGTCATTAATTGAAATACACACTGAGCCCGGAAATCCATTGTAGCCGAGGAATGATGGCTCACATCCATAACCCCTAATTAACTTTTCGGCAATTTGGTCTATCTCGTATGCGCTCATCCCGGCCTTGATATTGTCTGCCATCTCATTGTGACAGCTACCTAAAATCTTTCCAGCCTCTCTCATCAACTCAATCTCTCTAGCTGACTTGATTGTTACTGCCATTATTATTCTCCTAAAATCTTAACAACGTTTTCGAATACTACTTCTCTGTCCTGTGTACCATCTACACTGTGAACTAAATCTTTAGCCCCATAGTAATCCTTAAGTGGCTGTGTCTGCTCGTGATAAGTCTTAAGTCTAGCCAAAACTGTTTCTGGCTGATCATCTTCTCTCATCATCAAGTGACCACCACACTGGTCACACTTACCTGGAATTTTTGGTGGCATGTGCTCTAGGTGGAAAATAGCTCCACAGTGTGCACATGTTCTTCTACCAGCCATTCTAGTGATAATGTGCTCGTCAGGAACATCCACATCTATAACATTGTCGATAGCCTGACCCTTTGCCTCAAGCGCCTCATCCAAAGCTTCTGCCTGAGGGATTGTACGTGGGAAACCGTCTAGTACGTAACCTTTAGCACAATCTTCCTTCTCAAATCTATCCATAATTAGTTCAAGCACTAACTCGTCAGGAACCAAGTCTCCTGCTTCCATATATGCTTTTGCTTTGTTTCCAAGTTCAGTTCCGTTTTTAATGTTTTCTCTAAAGATATCTCCTGTTGAAATGTGTGGGATATCATACTTCTCTGCAATTCTCTTTGCCTGAGTACCTTTGCCGGCACCAGGAGCTCCTAGCATAATTATTCTCATAATTTCTCCTATCTTTCCTCCGCGTCAAAGAACGCTTATAACTCATTTTTATAGACGCAACGAAGATTTTCATAGGTAACTATGAAAATCTTCATTGAATCTTTTTGTATTAATTAAAATATACCCTTAACTGTACTGAAGTTTCTTTCACTAACCATTGACTTAATAGTCTCAAGTGTTTCAAGGATAACACCTACTATAATGATGATGGATGTACCACCAAATCCTAGAGCCACTCCGGAAAAACCTGAAGCTGCGATAGGAATAGTAGATACTATACATAGACCAACTGCTCCTATGAAAATGATATAGTTAAGAATCTTTGTCAAATACTGTACAGTAGGTTTACCACTTCTGATACCAGGGATAAATCCACCTCTATCATTTAGGTTCTTAGCAACTTCTCTTGGGTTGAAAGTAATTGATGTGTAGAAGTATGCAAAGAATATAATTAACAATAGGTATATTACAAATCCAATAGAATATTTCCATCCTGTGGTAGGGTTCAACCAGTTTGACTGACTTAAATACTTAGCCCACTCTGCTTGTCTTCCCTGTGCATTAAAGAATGAATAAATAACTACTGGGAATTGTAGTAGCGATGAAGCAAAGATTACAGGGATAACACCCGCTGTGTTAACACGTAGTGGGATACTAGACTGTTGTGCACCAACTTGTCTTCTACCCTGAACTTTCTGTGACATCTGAACGCCAATCTTTCTAACAGCACCCTGAAGGATAACTACTAGTACAACTACACCAATAAGGATAGCTGAAATAATTAGTGCATTTAAAATGATTGAACCTTTAGATCTGTCTTCACCTGATAGATACTGTGTATATAAGTTCTTAACATCTGATGGAATACTTGAAATGATGTTAATAGTCAATACTATTGAAATACCATTTCCTACTCCGTTTTCAGTGATGCGTTCACCAATCCACATAAGAACTGCTGAACCAGCTGTCATTGCAAGGATACATGTAATAATTACTATCCAGTAATGTGCACCCTTCAAATTGTTTACATCGCCAAATAGTCCTTGGTTCTTGAAACCAAATACCATCGCTGTTGATTCGATTAACGCTAGACCTACTGTTAGGTAACGTGTAATCTCAGCAATTTTCTTTCTACCTTCTTCACCGTCTTTTTGAATCTCATCTAGTTTTGGAATAGCAATTGTTAACAACTGCATAATGATAGATGATGTAATGTATGGAGTGATGTTCAAAGCAAATATTGACATCTTCTCCAAAGACTGACCAGTGAAGATTGAGAAAAAGTTAAATGCGTCCTGTGCAGCTGTTCTTGTACCATCTGCGGACTGAGCCAAGCCTGAGAATAAATCTGATAGTGCTTGTCCATCTACAAATGGAATTGGAATCTGACATCCAAGTCTTACAACTATTAGCATTAATAATGTAAAGAATAATCTTTTTCTAATTTCTTTAATCTTAAAGGCTTTCTTTAATGTCTCTAACATATTAGATCACCTCGCAACTTCCGCCTGCAGCTTCGATCTTCTCTTTAGCGCTAGCGCTGAAAGCATTAACCTTAACTGTAAGCTTCTTAGTCAATTCACCATTGCCAAGAATTTTAACTCCATCTCTAGGATTACTTACTACTCCTTTTTCCACCAATGACTCTACAGTTACTTCTGCACCGTCATCAAACTTTTCAAGAGCTGAAACATTAATACCTACAATATCCTTTGTATTAATGTTTGTGAATCCTCTCTTTGGAATTCTTCTGTATAATGGCATCTGACCACCTTCAAAACCAGGTCTTGTACCGCCGCCTGAACGTGCTTTTTGACCCTTATGACCTTTACCGGCTGTCTTACCATTTCCTGAACCATGGCCACGACCACGTCTGAAATTATCACTATGTTTTGAACCATCTGCTGGTTTTAAGTTTGATAAATCCATTGTCGCACCTCCTATTATACTTCTTCTACTTTTACTAAATGTCTGACTTTTTGAATCATTCCTCTTACAGCGTCATTGTCAGGCATCTCTACTGTCTTGTGAAGCTTGTTTAAACCTAAAGCTTCCACAGTTTTTCTGTTCTTTGGAACTGCTCCAATTGTTGATTTTACTAAAGTAATTTTTAATTTCTTATCTGCCATCTCTAATTACCTCCTTAGCCCAAAATCTCTTCAACAGTCTTACCGCGAAGTGAAGCTACTTCTTCTGGAGTCTTAAGTGCAGCTAATCCTTCAATTGTAGCAAGAACTACGTTCTGCTTGTTATTTGATCCAAGTGATTTCGCACGGATGTTACTAATACCAGCAAGCTCTACTACTGAACGAGCAGGACCACCGGCGATAACTCCAGTACCTTCAGGTGCCTTTTTAAGAAGTACCTGAGCACCGGTATACTTTCCGATGACATCATATGGAATACTCTTGTTCTCATCGATTGGTACAGTGATAAGGCTCTTCATAGCATCTTCCTTACCCTTACGGATAGCTTCTGGAATTTCAGTTGCTTTTCCTAAGCCTGCACCCACGTGTCCGTTTTTGTCGCCCACTACTACTAAAGCTGCGAAACGCATGTTACGTCCACCCTTTACTACCTTAGTAACACGTTTAATGGCAACGACTGTTTCTTCTAATTCTAACTGACTTGCATCAATCATTTCACGTCTCATGTGTTACCTCCTAACTAAAATTCCAGACCAGCTTCACGAGCTGCATCTGCTAATGCCTTAACTTTACCTTGATATATGAAGCCGCCTCTATCGAAAACTACTTCCTTGATACCTTTTTCAGTCGCTCTCTCGGCAATAACCTTACCTACGTATGCTGCTGCATCTACGTTATTTGTCTTGTCAACTTCTTTGGCAATGTCTGCTTCGTTAGTGGAAGCTGCCACCAAAGTCTTTGCAACAGTATCGTCGATAATCTGAGCATAGATATGATTATTGCTTTTGAAAACTGCTAGACGTGGACACTCTGGTGTACCACTAAACTTATTGCGCATTCTGCTATGTTTCTTAGCACGAACTTCGCTTCTTGATTTCTTCTTAATCATTTTCTACACTCCTTTATTATTCTGCTGCTGCTGTCTTACCAGCTTTACCGTCTTTACGTCTGATGTACTCATCCTCGTACTTAATACCTTTGCCCTTATATGGCTCAGGAAGTCTCTTAGTTCTGATTTCAGCTGCGTATTGACCAACTTTTTCTTTATCTATACCAGAAACGATAATCTTGTTCTGATCTTCCACTTGTACATCGATACCTTCTGGATCTTCCATTTCTACTGGATGTGAGTAACCAAGTGAAAGTACTAACTTCTTACCTTGTTTCTGTGCTCTGTAACCAACGCCGTTAATTTCTAGAGTCTTACTATAACCTTCTGTCACACCAATAACCATATTGTTGATTAGTGATCTTGTAAGTCCGTGTAGGGCTCTGTTCTTCTTAAGGTCATTTGGTCTCTCAACGATTATTTTTTCGTCTTCTTGTTTAATGTCCATAACCTCTGGGAGAGTTCTAACAAGTTCACCCTTAGGTCCTTTGACAGTCACCGTATTATTTTCTGCTATATCCACAGTTACACCTGATGGGATAGCGATAGGCATTTTACCAATTCGTGACATTTCGCCTTACCTCCTTAAAATTATTTGACTGCGTCAAATACTTTTTCTTGTTTTTTCTTTTAGGCTGATAATCTAACGATTATCCCCCTCAAAGAAACAAACAATAAAATATTTTTGCAATGTCTATCTTTTTTTACCAAACAAAAGCAAGTACTTCTCCACCTACTTGTTCTTTTCTAGCTTCTTTGTCTGTAATCACACCTTTGTTAGTAGATATGATAGCAACGCCAAGTCCACCAAGAACCTTTGGTAGATTATCTTTACCAGCATAAACTCTTAAGCCTGGCTTAGAAATCTTCTTAAGTCCTGTGATAACTTTTTCATTTTTATCTTTACCATACTTTAATGTGATTCTGATATTTTTGAAGTTTCCGTCTTCTACCACTTCAAAACCTTCGATGTATCCTTCTTTATCTAAAATTTCAGCAATAGCTACTTTTATCTTTGATGCAGGAACATCTACTGTATCGTGCTTTGCAGTATTTGCATTACGAATTCTTGTAAGCATATCTGCAACTGGATCACTCATAGTCATAATTAATTTCCTCCTTCAAATTTTTCTCTTACCAGCTTGCTTTTTTAACGCCTGGTATCTGTCCTTTGTAAGCTAATTCACGGAAGCAAATTCTGCAGATTCCGTATTTTCTTAAATAGCCATGAGGACGTCCACAAATTCGGCATCTATTGTAAGCCTGTGTTGAGAATTTAGCTTTCTTTTGCTGTTTTTGCTTCATAGCAGTTCTAGCCATGGGTTTACCTCCTAATTATTTGCGAATGGCATATTAAACTGTGCCAATAATTCACGTGCTTCTTCATCTGTGTTAGCTGTAGTAACGATAATTACGTCCATACCTCTAACCTTATCTACCTTATCGTATTCGATTTCAGGGAAAATGATTTGCTCTTTAATACCAAGTGCGTAATTTCCTCTTCCGTCAAATGCGTTTGGATTAACTCCTCTAAAGTCACGTACACGAGGAAGTGCTAGGTTTACAAGTCTATCTAGAAACTCGTACATCTTGTCTCCTCTTAGTGTAACTTTACATCCAATAGGCTGACCTTCTCTTAATTTAAAGTTAGCAACTGAATGCTTAGCCTTAGCGATAACAGCCTTCTGACCTGTGATAGCCTCTAGGTCTGCTACAGCGCTGTCTAGAACCTTAGCATTCTCTTTAGCTTCGCCCACGCCCATATTTACAACAATCTTTTCGATCTTAGGGATTTCCATTTCGTTTTTGTATTCAAACTTTTTCTGCATTTCACCCTTGATCTCATTTAGGTATGTATCTTTTAATCTACTCAAACTTAGGACCTCCCTTCATTAATCTAGTTCCTCGCCAGTCTTCTTAGCGATACGAACTTTCTTTCCATCTTTTCCATCTTTATATCCTACTCTACTAACCTGTCCCTTGATAGAGATCATTACGTTAGAAGCATCGATATAATCTTCTTGTGTAACAATACCACCGTTTTGGTTGTCAGCGTTTGGCTTCATATGCTTTGTACGCATAGCCACGCCTTCCACCTTAACTCTGTTATTATCCACATCTACTGCAAGGACTTTACCTTCAGTACCTTTATACTTTCCAGCGATTACTTTAACTTCGTCGCCTTTTCTTATCTTCATCTTTGACATCTCACTACCTCCTATAATACCTCAGGTGCAAGTGAAACTATTCTCATGAAAGATTTCTCTCTCAACTCTCTTGCAACTGGTCCAAAGATACGAGTTCCTCTTGGAGTCATATCTTCTCTTAATATTACAGCAGCGTTTTCGTCAAATTTGATGTATGAACCATCATTACGACGAGCGCCTTTAACAGTACGAACTACTACGGCTCTTACTATATCGCCCTTCTTTACTTCACCACCTGGTGTAGCATCTTTAACAGTGGCAACAATAACATCACCGATATTTGCATATCTTCTAGTAGATCCACCCAACACTCTGATTGTAAGTAATTCTTTAGCACCTGTATTATCAGCTACTTTAAGTCTACTTTCCTGTTGAATCATGCTGTATTCCTCCTTCTTTTTCCAAATGAAAGCTTATTTAGCCTTCTCAATAATTTCAACAAGTCTCCATCTCTTATCCTTTGACAAAGGTCTTGTCTCCATAACTTTTACTGTATCACCGATACCGCACTGGTTTTCTTCATCGTGAGCCTTAAGTTTATAAGTTCTTTTCACGATTTTGTTGTACAAAGGATGCTTAACATGATCCTCAATAGCAACTGTGATAGTTTTGTCCATCTTGTCACTAGTAACTTTACCTGTACGTGTTTTTCTTAAATTTCTTTCCACAACAATTCTCCTTTCCTACAAACTCTTACGCGTTTTCCTTGCTAGCAATAACAGTTTGAATTCTGGCAATGTTTCTTCTTACATCTTTAATTCTGCTTGTGTTATCTAGTTGATTTGTTGCGTTCTGGAATCTTAAATTAAATAATTCCTTCTTAGCAGCTACTAATTCATCCTGAAGTTCTATATCTGATTTTCTCTTTAAATCTTCTACATATTGCTTACTTTTCACTGTCATCACCGCCTTCTAGTTCCTCGCGTGACACAACCTTACACTTGAGTGGTAATTTATGAACAGCAAGTCTTAGAGCTTCTCTAGCTTCCTCTTCACTATCGATATCGATTTCGAAAAGAACTCTACCTGGTTTAACTACTGCTACCCAGTACTCTACTGCACCTTTACCTTTACCCATACGTGTTTCAGCAGGATGTGCTGTAACAGGTTTGTCTGGGAAAATTTTGATCCAAACTTGGCCACCACGTTTTACGTAACGAGTCATAGCTACACGGGCTGCCTCTATCTGGTTTGACTTGATCCATGCTGGCTCCATAGCTACAATACCATACTTACCGTTAGTAATCTTGTTACCTCTTGTAGCCTTACCCTTCATAGATCCTCTAAATTGTTTTCTATGTTTAACTCTTTTAGGCATTAACATTATTTATTACCTCCTTCTTTAGTTGGAAGTACTTCGCCGTTATAAATCCAAACCTTTACACCTACTTTACCGTAAGTAGTATCAGCCTCGGCAAATCCAAATTCAATGTCAGCACGAAGTGTCTGTAGTGGGATTGTTCCCTCACTGTAGAACTCTGTACGAGCCATATCAGCACCACCTAGACGTCCTGATACTGATGTCTTGATACCAAGTGCACCAGCTTTAAGTGATCTAGACATACAAGACTTCATAGCTCTTCTGAATGAGATACGATTCTCTAGCTGCTGAGCAATGTTCTCTGCTACTAGCTGTGCATCCTTATCAGGTCTCTTAACGTCTTTTACGTCCATAAATAACTTCTTATCAGTCATCTTCTGAACTTCTGCTTTTATTTTCTCTATCTCAGCGCCACCTTTACCGATAACAAGACCAGGCTTAGCTGTATAAATGTTTACTCTTACACGGTCAGTTGATCTCTCAATTTCAATCTTTGAGATGCCTGTTCCGTAAAGTTTATTCTTAAGGAATTTTCTAATTTCGTAGTCTTCAACTAGGTTATCAGCGAAATCTTTCTCTGCATACCATTTTGAATCCCAGTCTTTGATAATTCCAACTCTTAATCCGTGTGGATTAACTTTCTGTCCCATGCTTTGCCTCCCTTCTTATCTTTCGTCAAGCACGATTGTGATGTGGCTGTTTCTCTTTAAGATTCTGTAAGCCCTACCCTGTGCTCTTGGTTTAATACGCTTCATTGTAGGTGCTGCACTAGCGTAGCACTCTGCAATGTATAATTTACTAGTGTCCATGTTGTTGTTATTTTCAGCATTTGCTACAGCTGAGTTTAACAACTTCAAAATAACTTTTGATGCTTTTCTTGGGTTATATGTGAGAATACCTTGTGCAGTCTCCACATCTTTACCTCTGATGGCATCAAGTACGAAACATGCCTTTTGAGTACTAATTCTTGCAAAAGAAAGTTTTGCTGAAGGTCTAGTATCTTTTTCGGCGTTTCTTTTTCTCTTTATTTCAGATCTATGTCCTTTTGCCATAGACTTGGCCTCCTTTCAAAATACAAATTATTCTGCTTTGCTTTCGTTCTTATTGTGTCCTCTAAATGTTCTAGTAGGAACAAACTCACCAAGTTTGTTACCAACCATATCCTCTGTAATATATACAGGAACATGTTTTCTACCATCATGGACAGCAATTGTATGTCCAACCATCTGTGGGTAAATTGTTGAACGTCTTGACCAAGTCTTGATAACTGACTTTTCGCCAGATTCGTTCATAGCTTCAATCTTCTTTAATAAGCTCTCATCCGCAAATGGGCCTTTTTTTAATGATCTTGACATTAGTTCCTACCTCCTTATTTCATATTGCTTCCGTCACGTCTTCTAATAATCATATTGTTAGACTTCTTATTCTTCTTACGAGTCTTCAAACCAAGTGCTGGTTTACCCCATGGAGTACATGGACCTGGACGACCGATTGGTGCACGTCCTTCACCACCACCGTGAGGGTGATCATTAGGGTTCATAACAGAACCACGAACGGTAGGTCTAATACCCATATTACGCTTACGTCCTGCTTTACCAATGTTTACAAGACCGTGCTCGATATTTCCTACTGTACCAACTGTTGCTCTACAAATTACAGGAACCAATCTCATCTCGCCTGATGGAAGTCTAAGTGTTGCATATTTGCCTTCCTTAGCCATAAGCTGTGCTGTACCACCTGCTGAACGAACTAACTGTCCACCCTTGCCTGGGTAAAGCTCGATGTTGTGGATCTCTGTACCGACAGGAATTTCTGAAAGTGGCAAGCAGTTTCCTACTTTCACTTCAGCGTTCTCGCCGCTCATTAGTTTATCTCCTACTTTAAGTCCTTCTGGAGCTAGGATGTATGACTTCTCACCATCTGCGTAGCAAATAAGTGCAATGTTTGCTGTACGGTTTGGATCATACTCAATGCTCACAACTCTAGCAGGGATACCATCTTTTGCATTTCTTTTGAAATCAATAATTCTGTATTTTCTTCTAGAACCACCACCATGATGTCTTACAGTGATTTTACCTTGGTTGTTACGACCAGCATTCTTCTTAAGAGATGATGTAAGTGACTTCTCTGGAGAGTCTTTAGTAATCTCTTTATTATCTAGCTGAGTCATTTGTCTTCTAGAAGGTGTATATGGGTTAAATGTTTTAATTCCCATTGTAATTCTCCTTTCAATCCATTTATTATCACGCTTGTGTTGCGTATAGTTTGTGCAATAATTTTATGTTTCTTCTATATAGGGTCTAATCTTATAGTCCTGCGAAGATCTCGATATCTGCACTGTCCTCTGTTAACTGAACGATAGCTTTCTTTCTAGCTGCTGTCTTACCTGTGGTATAACCACGTCTCTTGTTCTTACCACTAAGGTTCATTGTGTTAACCTTCTCTACCTTTGCACCTTCAAACATTCTCTCTACTGCGTCCTTCACCTGAACTTTAGTAGCGTCTGGGTGCACATAGAATGTATACTTTTTCTCTGCCATTGCGTTCATACTCTTCTCTGTAATTACAGGTTCGAATATAACGTCATAATATTTAATATCTGCCATTATGCGTACACCTCCTCTATAGTCTTAACAGCATCCTGTGTAACTATAACTGTGTCATACTTTAGAATGTCATACACATTAATTGTGTTTGTGCTTGCTGTCTTTACTGTAGGAATGTTGGCTGCTGACTTAACTACGTTTGTGTCATTGTCGTTTAAAACAACTAATGCTTTTTCAGCCTTAACATTTTCCATCACCTTTGCAAATTCCTTTGTCTTAGGTGCGTCAAACTTAAGTTCGTCTAATACAATAAACTTTCCTTCTTCCACTCTTGATGTCAAAGCTGACTTAAGAGCGATTCTCTTTTCTTTCTTATTCATTTTCTTTGAATAATCTCTTGGTGTTGGAGCAAATACTACTCCACCGCCTGTCCACTGAGGAGCTCTGATAGAACCCTGTCTAGCATGACCAGTTCCCTTTTGTCTCCAAGGCTTTCTGCCTCCGCCTCGAACTTCTGAACGAGTCTTGGCTTTCTGTGTACCTTGACGGTTATTTGCAAGTTGTGCAACTACTGCCTGATGTACAAGGTGTTCGTTAATCTCAACACCGAAGATAGCATCATTTAGCTTAATCTTGCCAACTTCGCTTCCTTCCATATTTAAAACAGATACTTCTGCCATCTGATTGTCCTCCTTTCAAAAGCTTTTAAGCTTTAACAGTTTCCTTAATAGTAACTAACGCTTTCTTTGGTCCTGGTACAGCGCCTTTAACTAATAGTAAGTCTTTGTCTGGGTCCACCTTAACAACCAATAAGTTTTGTGTAGTAACTTTCTTACCACCCATGTGACCAGGCATCTTCTTACCCTTAAACACTCTACCTGGAGATGAACAAGAACCGTTTGAACCAGCATGTCTGTGGTATTTAGAACCGTGAGTCATTGGTCCACGTGACTGTCCATGTCTCTTAATAGCGCCTTGGAAACCTTTACCTTTTGCGATTGCTGTAGCATCAATCTTGTCGCCTTCTTCAAAGATGTCAACTGTGATCTCATCTGCTACGTTGTAATCTCCTTCCAGTTTCAACTCTCTTACATATCTCTTGTAAGAAACTTTAGCCTTATCAAACACTCCCTTAACTGGCTTGTTGATAAGCTTTTCTCTGATGTCCTCAAATCCTACTTGAAGAGCGTCATATCCATCGTTCTCTACTGTTTTAACCTGTGTTACTACACAAGGACCAGCCTGAAGAACTGTTACTGGAATAAGTTCGCCTTTCTCGCCAAAGATCTGAGTCATTCCAACTTTCTTAGCCAAAATAGCTTTCTTCATATTAACTTACCTCCTGTTAATTTACAGCGGATCGATTGCTCGATCATTCCATTGATTAATAAGATGATAATTCTAAAATCACCTTACTTTGTGATTCGCTTCTTTGTATAGAAGAAACTAATCACGGACTTAAGATGATTTATTTTTCTTTCATCTTAATGTCGATATAAACACCTGCTGGCATTTCAAGTCTTGAAAGACTATCAACAGCCTTCTGTGTAGGCATGTTTATATCAATAAGTCTCTTGTGAGTTCTCTGCTCAAACTGCTCTCTTGAGTCTTTGTACTTATGTACAGCTCTAAGAATAGTAACAACCTCTTTCTTAGTAGGTAGTGGAATAGGTCCGCTAACCTCTGAGCCTGCCTTCTTTGCAGTTTCAACAATTTTCTTTGCTGATTGATCTACTAATTTGTGATCATAAGCCTTAAGTGTAATTCTCATTACTTGTGCCATAAAAAAAGTCGCCTCCTTTTCGTACTATTTAGCACGACAAGCGGTGACCGTACAACCTATCCGTGTGTGTCATAATAATATACATACAACTTTCACACGTTGTATCCACATCTTCTGGTGGACTCTGTGTCTGTACAGTGACTTGTCGTCAGTTTCCTAACATGACATTCGCTCCGCGTAAAAACCTACGTTATTTTGTACGTTTGTTACTGCTCTATAACGTAGCAACCTCACGCATCCACGCTATCAATGTCACAGCAAGAAATAGTATATACTACTTCTAAATAAAATGCAAGTGTTTTTTTGCGCGTTCAAAAGAGCTGTCGCACATAGAAATAGAAATGGACAATTTTATAAGCTTGCTTACAAAATTGTCCATTTCTATTTTTATGTATGTCGCGCTTGCGCGACATAAGTATTTTGCAAAGCAAAATACTTATGCGCCAGTTCCATAAAAAAGAGGTATATCTTTCGATATACCTCTTTTTTCGATCAGATAGAATTATTTAATTCTAATCTTGATCTTCTTCCACTTAGTAGCCTTGTAGTTTCCGTTAGCATAAGCTTTAACTTTAACTTTATAAGTACCTTTCTTTGTACCCTTCTTGATAGTTACTTTACCCTTCTTGGATACTTTAAGTTTCTTAGAAACTCTCTTGTACTTAATTTTACCAGTACCAGTGGACTTAACCTTAAGCTTAATCTTTACTTTTTTCTTTTTAACTTTTTTGTACTTAACTTTACGCTTTTTAGTGTTCTTAAGCTTCTGTTTAGCTTTCTTGACAGTGACTGTTACTTTCTTAGCAACTGTACCTTCATAATGACCGATACCAATAACCTGTGCAGTAACGATGTACTTACCAGCATTAGTAATCTTAGCTACTACTACTAAATAATCAGTTCCTTCTATTAATGTCTTTCCTCCTACGACAACTTTAGTATCAACAGGCACTTGTGCAGTCTTGTTGTATGTCATAGCCTTAGCAGTAACAGAAACATCAGAAGCAGTAAGTTTGGTCTTGGCTGGACTCTTAGTAGCTGCGCCAACTGTGAGAGATGATGCAACCATTGTCATGACTATAAGAGTAGCAAGAATCTTCTTAACTTTGCTCATTGGTTTGTTTCCTCCTTTTAAAAATACATATGTATTAGTAAAACTAATCTATAATAGTTTAACATACACTTTTTATATTTGCAATATTTTTCAATATGTTTTGTCAATATTTTAGGTCATTATTTTAGAATATGGGTCCATTTTTTAGTCCCATATTTTAAGGGGTTTAGCACTATTTTAGTACTTTTCTTTTCACTCTTCCAAGCAATCCTCTAACCTTCTTATACATGAGCCTAATAGGGAATATTTTTACCCACTTGAATAAAGTTTATACTTCCAGCCATTCATCCTCACTGGCTTTACATCCCTCATTTTATCAGAGCTCACATCCTTGGGGTTTCTGTAAAACTCATCAAGCTTCCCTATAATCATATCCTGCGTCACATATTCTTTATTAATACAGTTATCCCCTCTTATTATGTAATGGTCTGGCATCACCTTAATAACACGGTGCATGATGTATTTGCCATCTGACTTGTACACTGGCACATCATACTTCTTAAGTTTCCCCTCGACCGGCCCAACAATAACAGTATCTCTTCTATGCCTTAGCATAGGGTACATACTAACACCTGATGTAGTACCCACGTAAAAGCTTTGATCTTCTATCACATCTTCAATTTTTACACTGCCTTCAAATTGATTCATTGCTAAATCCTATTCTACCATTACTAGCCAATTATATTTTTGCACACTGTAGTAAAGTCTAGTCCACGATAAATCCTTTGTCTTTCATATCTGTAAGAAACTTCTTAACGCTATCTTTCGCACGATTTTCCTCCACATCATACTCGCTTACAATAAAATCTACAATTTCATCCTCAGACTTTCCACTAGCCACGCCTTCCCAAATATCTTTTCCAGTTTCATTAAGTTTAATCATTCCAGAAAAATCCTGACTAGCCTCGCCCGTAGCCACCACTACGCACTGTCCCATTATATCTCTTACTACAAAACCATCTTTAATCTTCATAATATCTCCAATCAAATTTAGTCTTTACTTCTGTTCATTTAGTCTTCCCTACTGCTCTCCCAATCTTTTCCTGTCAACTGCTCAAAACTACATTTCGCAGCTTCTTCAGAAATATCGCATTTCAATTTATAAAACGGAACTGCCTCAGCCATCTTCTTAAACAAATCAACCACCTTAATCAAATAGTCCGGCTCATCCGTCAAATATAGTTGACTCATAAATAGTTCAATATTCTCTCCTGGATGAATACGCTCAATAGAGTTCTTCTCTCCTCGCTCCACCACACACACTCCCGCCAAAGGAGCGCTAGTATTAATCTGCCATCCTTCTTTGCCGCACCATGGTGCTCCGTGCACATATACCTGACCTTCGTGAAAGGAAACCTCTGGTTTATCTCCGTTAATAACACTAACTTTTTCGCCCAAAAACTTCTTCCACAAAGCGATGTGTGTGGATTTTCCAGTTCCGCTAGGGGCTGTGAAAATATAAGCCTTTCCATCATACTCAATAGTAGCTCCATGCATTAGAAGCATTCCGTGATTTGGAAGATCTGTAGCAATCTTTTCCATAATACAACAAAACTCAATGTAGCCTGGATCTTTGTGAGGCAAATCCTCTTCAGTCCATCTATTAAAATCTTCATCAGTATAAGAAACCTGATATACTCTATCAGATTTCTTATCTTCAATTAAGTACTCGCTAAATTTTTTCTCAAGATATGAGTACTTGTATTCTATTTCATATCTAATGCCAGCAATCTGACACAACATCTTTTTATTATCCATCGATTAGTGGCCCAAATCCTGTTTCGTCATCTTTATCTTTTACCTCAAAATTGCCCTTCTTGCCATCTTTTTTACTATTTTTTTTGCTGCTACTCTTCTTTGATTTCTTACCAGGCTTGCTGTTTTTAGATGATTTACTGTTCTTTGACGCCTTATCTTTCTTAGATGATTTACCACTCTTCTTGTCTTTTATTAAATCATTAATATCATCTCCGTTACTCTTGTCTGCATCATCTAAATTGACATCTGCTTTCTTTCCCTTTATTACTTTACCGTTTTTATCAGTCTGAACAGGGGCATCTTTATTTACACTAGTTATTACATTACCATTGGCATCTGTCACTTCTGTTTTTTTCTCGTTACTACAGCCACAACCAGCAACTGAAAGCACTAAAACCACAGTAACCACAGCTACCACCATTACTTTAAATCTACCAATCTTCTTTTTATCCATAACTAATACCTCTCAATCAATTATATTCTACTAAAATAGATTGATAAAAAATCAAGCATCACATACATATATGTGATGCTTGTTTTATTTCTTAAAATTATGTCTATTATTATCCGTTAATTAAATCGTTAATATCATCTCCGTCGCCATCATCATAATTATCTAATTCACCACTATCTTTAAGTGTAGTGATAGAAGCATTTATTAGAAGAATCTCAGCCTCAGGATCATTATAAAACTTTTTCATAACTATCTCTCCTTTTCACAATATAGTTATTCTCAAACATCATAATCATAATACCATATGTTTATTTATATTTCAACTATTTACCCAATTAATGGCCCAAAGCCTCCACCAGGTACAGTTTCGTCGTCATCACTGTGAACATCAAAACCGCTTTTCATATTATCTACTAAATACATTTCCATTGTAGGGTCTTCATATTCTTTCATAACGATTCCTCCATTAGTAGGTAAATTCTATATTGAAATTATAACTTACGATTATGTGTCAATTATGATTAGTTTCTATTCTTCTCAATGGAACCAGTTTTTCCTGTAACTTTAGTTCCGTCTAATGTTACATAGAATGGAGTAACTGTCCATGATGAATTTGTCTTAGTATCTTCCATACCCCTTACAGTATAAGTAAAGAAGTAACTTGAATCGTCACTAAATACTGTAGGTAGTACGTCTGCTCCGTCAGCATTAATCTCTCAGTGGTCTTTGTCTTTTCTGAAATATTTTGATCTTTGTATTGACCAACGAAAGCAAATCCAACTATTTCATAGTCCATAGAATCTAATGAACTTAAGAAACGTGTACATGTGCCATCATTAGCATCCTGGAATTTAACTGTTAGTACATCTTCATCAATGAACTTAGCATAAGCATATCCAGTAGTTTCTTCATATACTTCAGAACATGTATCATCTGTGTACCATCCAGCAAAAATCTTTCCTGTCTCTGTAGGATATGTATATGGTTCGCCTTCACCCTTATAATCTGCTACGTCATAATATCCAACTGGATATGGTTTGGTGTAGTTGTATGTTATCATATCTGATTCCAAACCTTCTTTAACGGCTGTTACGCCAACTGTATATTCTCCAGGCGCTGCTGTACCAAAAAATCCATCAGCATTATAAGATGCTGCGACTGATGTTCCTATTACTACATCGCCCACATAAAAATTATAATACTCTACTCCTGCTGTAGCTGAAGGTTGCCATGCAAAATAATATGGTAAATTGTCATTTCCTGCCCAAGTTAATCCTGCAGGTGCTAAAGGTTTCTGAGGTCCTTGTGATTCAGTTTCTCCACCGCCTGGATTGCCTACTCTAATAGCAACTTGAACAGTTCCAGTATTCTCATTTGATACTGTAAACAGATAATACTCATCTGTAGTTCCTAATTGGCTGACCATCTTTCCCCAAATAGCAGCTGCCCTATCATTCCATGATAATCTACTTGTAACATCATTAGCTGATGAATCTAATACTTGCATAGTGGCTTCGTTAAATTTAGTATCTCCCGACCCTATAAATTGCATATAGTTAACACTATAAAAATTCATTCTAGAAAAACCAGTCATTTCATTCTTCACTATACTGTAGGCAAGTTTTGTATACATACCATCTACTGATATCCAATTTAAATTATCAAAGTCAGGCAACACGGTAGGTTCTTCAGTTGGAGTTTCTTCTGAGGAAGGTGTAACTGTTGATTCAGTTGGTGTGGCTGTTACGCTTTCTGATTCAGACTGACTTTCAGATTGAGTCTCTGATGAAGGTGCCACTTGAGAACTTGTTTCTTCTTGTGCTGCATCTCTAGCAGCTTCCTCAGTAGTGTAAATTTTTAAACTGAAGTTTGTAATTTGAACTTTTGCGGCTCCTACAGAAGTATTGTCCACATATCCCATACAAACATCCATAATACCATTTGCAGTACTTCTATTGGCCTGGAAAAGTTTTGTAACGGTAACTGTTTGACCAGCCTGCACTTCTGTAATCACAAAACCTGCAGGATTTGTATAATCGGCATAACCATCACTAGCATCCTGTAATCTTAATTCAAACTTTTTAGTTATGTCTGAAGTAACTGTATACTTCGCTACATACCACATTCCATTCGTGATTGAAAGATTATCAACCTTATATTCCCTATCCCATGGATTTCCTGCCGAATATGCCTGTACATCTAACGTTCCACTATTTTGTCTGTCAGTTGGAATTAATTCTGTTCCATCTACAATAGGTGCAGTAGACGCATTAGGATCATACTTAATAATAATCTGGAATCTGTGATTATCTACTGCGCTAGTAGCTTCATATACATTATAATTTTCAGTCAAAAGTGACTTGTTTATATATATTCCTGCTCCATCTGAGAACGAACCTGCAGTACCATTTAATGTTTCATCTGTGAATGGTGGCCAGATTTGTTTGGTGCCACTAGCGACATTAGGAACTATTTGTAATCTAGTTCCCTGATCGTTAAGAGTCTGGAAGCCAAATTCATTATTATTTGATCCCACATAATAATCAGAATTGCCAATTCTAGTAAATGTAACATTCGAATAATCCTCATCCGCTACAGTTTTTTTGCTAGGAACAAATACCAAACTTACAACAACCATTGCGACTGCACACGCAACGGCAATAATCTGCTTTGAAAATCTTGATAATTTCATTTTCTTGTTTCCTCCTTTAATATATAATCATACATACATAAACACATAAATATACAGTTCCTCAAGTTATTTTTTATTT
>CAJOMD010000016.1 GCA_905235555.1 uncultured Eubacterium sp. | reverse complement strand
ATTGACCACTGTTTGGCTAAGGGTAAGCAGGCAATAGTTCTCATTCCAGAGATTGCACTTACTTTCCAGACAATGAAACGCTTTTCGCAGAAGTTCAAAGATAAAGTTTCTTTCATCCATTCAAAACTTTCAAAGGGTGAGAGATTTGATCAATTTGAGAGAGCAAAAAATAAAGATATATCAGTTATGATTGGACCAAGATCGGCTCTCTTTACTCCGTTCCCGGACTTAGGGTTAATAGTGATAGACGAGGAACACGAGACTTCATACAAGTCAGAATCAGTTCCTAAGTATCACGCAATAGAAGTGGCCCAGAAACGTGCGTTAGATAATGGCGCTACAGTAGTACTAGGCTCTGCCACTCCGTCATTGGAGTCGTACTACAGAGCAAAAGAAGGTTATTATAAACTTCACAAACTTACAAAAAGAGAAAAGGGCGATGTGCCCGATGTCGAGATAATCGATATGCGTGAAGAACACGAAAAGGGTAACAAATCAATCATTAGTGATAGATTAAGAGATTTGATTACAGATAGATTATCAAGAAAAGAACAGACTATGTTATTCCTAAACAGAAGAGGAATTTCAAGAGTGGTTTCCTGTAAGAATTGTGGAGAACCTATTAAGTGCGACCACTGCGATGTAACGCTAACCCTTCATAGAGGAAACACTATGAAATGCCACTACTGCGGGAGAGAAAAGATTCTTCCAAAGGTTTGTCCAAAGTGTGGTTCCAAATATCTTTCAAGAATGGGTACAGGAACGCAAGCTATTGAGGATGAGATAAAAGAAATGTTTCCCCAGGCCAAAGTATTAAGGATGGATAGAGATACCACATCCACTAAAGATGGACATGCAGAAATCTTGTCCGCATTTGAGAGTGGCGATGCAGACATTTTGGTTGGAACGCAGATGATAGTGAAAGGTCATGACTTTCCAAATGTCACATTGGTGGGAGTGTTGGCGGCAGATATGTCTTTGTATGTGCCAGATTACACAGCCACAGAGCGCACCTTCCAGCTTATATGCCAGGCGGCAGGACGTGCAGGAAGAGGCGAAGGCAAAGGTAAGGTAGTAGTACAAACTTACTCGCCAGAAAACTATGGAATTGAGACGGCTTGCAAGCAAGACTACGAGTCATTCTTTGAGAATGAACTTCCATATAGAAAACTTTCTCAGTATCCGCCAGTTGTAAATATGGTTAGCATTTTGATTCAAGATAAGAACAAGCGAAAGTTAGACGTTGCTACTGAGCAGATAGCAAGCCTTATCAAACAAGTAAAGGAAAAGAAGTACAATGAACTATTTATCATTGGACCATCTGTTCCACAAGTTTCGTTTATAAACGATGTACACAGAAGCATCATTTATATAAAGGGTACAAGCATTACAAACTTAATCAATTTGAAAAACTATTTAGAAGATGTAATAAACAAATCAGATAAACTAAAGTATGTAAATGTTCAGTTTGATTTTAAGTCATAAAGGAGAGAAGCATGGCTATTAGAAATATAAGAGAATTGGGCGATGATGTCCTTCGTAAAGAATGCAAAGCAGTAAAGGATATAAACCGCCGTACTAGAATTTTAATAGACGATATGTTTGACACTATGTATGAAGCAAATGGTGTAGGTCTTGCTGCGCCACAAGTTGGAATCTTAAAGAGAATCTTTGTAGTGGACGTGGGAGACGAAGAGGGAAACAACAAACCATTTGTTTTTATTAATCCAGAAATTTTAGAGCGTGATGGAGTTCAGGTGGGATTTGAAGGATGTTTAAGTGTTCCTGGTAAATCAGGAAAAGTAGCTAGAGCAGAGAAGGTAAGAGTTAAGGCCTTTAACCAAGATATGGAAGAGTTCGAGATGGAAGCAGAGGGTTTCTTAGCAAGAGCTATTCAGCATGAGTTTGACCACCTAAACGGCGTAGTATATGTGGATAAGGTAGAAGGCAGACTTTACGATAACGAAGAACTACAAGAGGTGAAAGCTGAATGAGAGTAGTATTTATGGGAACACCAGATTTCTCAGTGCCAGCGCTAGAAAGAATAGCAACAGAGCACGAGGTGGTAGCGGTAGTCACTCAAAAAGACAAACCAAAGGGAAGAGGGCAAGAGTTAAGTTACACACCAGTTAAGGAATCTGCATTAAAACTAAATATACCGGTCCTTCAGCCAGAAAAAGTAAAAGAAGAAAGTTTCGTGGAAGAACTAAAGGAACTTAATCCTGACGTGATAGTTGTTATCGCATTTGGACAGATTTTGTCTAATGATATTTTAACATTGCCAAAGCATGGTTGTGTTAATGTTCATGCATCGCTTCTTCCAAAGTACAGAGGAGCGGCTCCTATTCAGTGGGCTGTTATAGACGGTGAAGAGAAGAGTGGCGTTTGTACTATGAAGATGGACGAAGGTTTGGATACTGGAGACATCATAGATGTGGATGAAGTAATGCTAGATCCAAAAGAGACAGGCGGAAGCCTATTTGATAAATTATCAAACTTAGGTGGAGATTTAATCTTAAAGACGCTTCAAAATCTAGAGTTTGGCAAAGCCACATTTATAAAACAGGATGACTCAAAATCTACTTACGCAAAGAAGATGACAAAAGAGTTGGGTCTTATTGACTTTACAAAAGACGCAGAAAGTATAGAGAGACTAATTCGTGGTCTTAATCCATGGCCTAGCGCTTTTACATATTTAGATGGCAAGGTTATGAAGATTTGGGATGCGGATGTAGTAGACCAGTCAGGAGTTCCTGGCACAGTGATAAGCGAGGACAAAGATTCATTTGTTATAGCAACAGGTGACAAAGCGCTTAGAGTTAATGAACTTCAGTTGGAAGGAAAAAAACGCATGAAATCGTCCGATTTCTTGAATGGCAGAAGTATAGAGGGTAGTAAACTTGGCTAAGAGTAAGATTGGCAACAAAATACTATTAACATCACTGTTCTTTTTAATCGCAGTGATTTTTCTCGTAATTTTCTCTTGGAGCACATCACCTCTTTACACATTCTTTGGATATGACTCTAGTATTTTCAAAGCGATGGGTAAATTTATGGCGGATGGACTCACTCCCTACAAAGATTTTTTTGATCATAAAGGTCCAATAATTATATTTATAGAATGGTTAGGATTTGGCATAACAAAAAGTGATTACACATTGTTGTTACTACAGGCAATTTTCTTAACAGTAGCACTTTACGGCGTTTATAAAATTGCAAACATTTTTGTAAGCCAAAAGAAGTCAGTTATATTAACTTTGGTATCACTTCTAATTTTCAGTATTGTTATAAGTGGACAGGGTGGAAACACAGTGGAAGAGTGGATACTTCCATTTATTGTTTGGAGTTCGTACTTTGCAGTTAGATTCTTTGCTTACAAAGAAAAAGAACACAGCTGTAAATATTCAATACTCTATGGAGTGACTTTAGGCTTCGCAGCTTTTTCAAGACTTACAAATGCTATTCCAATATTAATCTTTGCAGGAGTAATTCTAATATATTTAATCAAGCAAAAAGCTTGGAAGAATATACTTAAGAATATACTAGCCTTTGTCGCAGGTGCGCTAGTAATAACTGTTCCAATACTTATTTGGTTTGCTGTAAACGGCGCAATGGACGATATGATTTATGCAACATTTATCTTTAACTACAAATATATGGTGGTTAAAAGTTTTGTGGCAGATGGCTTAAGGATTCTAAAACATACATTAAGATATTTGCTACCACTTATTTTCGCTATAGTTTTGCAAATCATAATGATTGCAAAGAAAAAAGACGTTTGGCTAAACGCAGCGCTTCTAATTCAAAGTACAGTGGCAATAGTAATGTATATAACTGGAGCTTTATTTCCGCATTACTTACACATATGGGTCCCAACTGTTGTGATAACGCTTATTTTAGTAGTGAAAGACTACGGTATTATGAAATGGTTTGCAAGGGGCTATGTGACGCTATTAGTGGTCGTTTTTATTGGAACAAACTTTATAGCATTTAGAAATTATCACAGTTATCTAAAAGATATGGCTGTTGATTACGATAAAAAGTGTAAGGATGTTTATTCACATATGCCAGATAAAAAGGCGCGAATACTTTGCGTAGATAGCAATGCTTACTTTTACATAGTTACAGATACTAAACCTACTTACAAATATTTCCACACTCAGGATTTACATGCGTATTATGACAAGAAAACTAAAGAGGAATGGACTAACTTAATTAAATCAAACAAAGCGCGTTATATGGTTGTGAGCAGAAAGGGAGAATACCCAATGTATTCTTATTTGAGAAAACACTATCACGGCCTTTACGAAAATGATCGATTTGCATTAATAGAAAAGAATTAGAAAATGGAACAAAAGGTAAATACTAGAAATGTAATATTAGATCTTCTCCTAGATGTAGAAAAGGGAAAGATGAGCCATGTCGCTTTCAACGATAAGATTAATCGCTTGATGTCGAATGGTATTTTTCTAGTAAAGCAAGACAGAGCATTTGTGACTCGCGTGTTCCAAGGCACATTAGAAAAGCAAATTGAACTTGATTATATTATTAATCAGTTTTCAAATATAAAGACAACTAAGATGAAGCCAGTTATTAGAAACGTGCTTCGCATGTCCGTGTATCAGTTAAAATATATGGACTCAGTTCCTGCTAGAGCAGTGGTGAGCGAGGCAGTAAAGATTGTTGGGAAGCGAAAGTTTGTGCATCTTAAAGGTTTCGTAAATGGTGTTCTTAGAACTATCATTCGTGAGATGGATAACATCAAGTATCCAACAGAGTATCCAGATAACTTATCTGTAGAATATTCAGTTCCTGTTTGGATGATTAAACTATTTGACGAACAATATGGCTCTGCCAAAGAAATTTTAGATGGACTGAATGAATCTCACGAGACTACTATTAGAGTAAACACATCAAAAGCATCAGTGGAAGATGTGATAAGCTTCCTTGAGTATAACAATGTTAAGGTTAGAAAATCAGGCCTAGTAGATGAAGTGCTATACATTTCAAATTACGACACGCTAGATAGTCTAAACATTTTTAAAGCAGGAATGGTTACAGTTCAAAATATAAGTTCAGTGCTAGTTGGACTAATTGCAAACCCTAAGAAGGATGACTATGTGGTAGATGTGTGTGCAGCGCCTGGTGGCAAAGCGCTACACATAGCAGAATTGCTTGGAGGCTCAGGCATGGTAGAGGCTAGAGATTTATCAGAAAGCAAGACAAAGCTAATTAAGCAAAATATTAAAAGGCTTGATTACAAAAATATAAAAGTATCCAAGCACGATGCCAAAGTGTTAGATGAATCATTATTAGAAAAAGCAGATATTGTGATAGCAGATCTTCCTTGTTCAGGGCTAGGAGTGATTGCGAACAAGAGCGATATCAAAAATAAAATGACAAAAGAACAGTTAGGTGAACTCCAAAGCTTGCAAAGAGAAATCTTAAAAACTGTTTCTAAATATGTGAAGAAGGGTGGAAAACTCATATATTCCACCTGCACTATAAACAAAGATGAAAACGAAGTAAATGTTAGATGGATAGAAGAACTAGGGTTTAAGAAAGAAGATATTGATTTAAAAGAGATTTTATCAGTAGAAGAACTTCCATCTAATATTAAAGAGATAGAAGGTATGATTCAAATCCTACCAAGTGGAAATATGGATGGCTTCTTTGTCTCGGAATTCATAAAGGAATAGGCATGAGTAAACTAGATATTTTGTCTTACAATTTAACAGAGTTAGAAGAACTAATCCTTGAGATGGGAGAGTCGAAGTTTAGAGCAAAGCAAATCTTTAGATGGCTTCATATCGATAGAGTGGAAACATTTGAAGAAATGACAAACCTTTCAAAAGACTTACGAGAAAAGTTAGATGAAAAGTTTGAAATAAAGACGCTAAAGATACACAAACGCCTAATCTCAAAAATAGATGGAACTAGAAAGTATTTGTTCAAACTAGAAGACGGACAGATAATTGAGAGTGTTATGATGCCGTACAAGCATGGAAACACAGTGTGCGTTTCCTCTCAGGCGGGATGTAGAATGGGATGCAAGTTCTGTGCATCTACATTAAATGGACTAGACAGAAATCTAACTACATCAGAGATACTTGGACAGTCATATGCCATAGAAAAGGATATGGATGAGAGGGTATCGCATATAGTTTTGATGGGAAGTGGAGAACCGCTTGATAACTTTGATAATGTAATCCAGTTTATCAAAGTGATATCAGACGATAATGGAACTAATCTAAGCAAACGAAATATAACACTTTCTACTTGCGGACTAGTTGATGGAATAAAGAAGTTAGCAGATACAGGTTTTTCAGTTACTTTGGCGCTATCGCTTCATGCCGCAGACGATGAGACTAGAAAGAAGATTATGCCAATAGCTAACAAGTATACGATACAAGAAGAGCTAGATGCTTGCTGGTATTTGTTTGAGAAAACCGGAAGGCGAGTATCTTTTGAATATAGTTTGATAAATGGTGTTAACGATTCGCCAGAAGACGCTGTAAAACTTGGCAAGTTGATAGGCGGTAAAAATGTCCACATAAATCTAATTCCAATGAATCCAGTGGACGAAAGAGACCTTGAACAGAGTACAAAACAGCGAATTGAGGCCTTCTGTAGCGCGATTGAAAAATACCATATAAATGTTACAATAAGAAGGGAAATGGGCAGGGACATTAATGGTGCCTGCGGACAACTAAGGAACAGGGAGTTACAAAATGATTAAAGAAATGGATAACAGCATTGAAGCATTTGGGCAGACAGATGTTGGTTTGATGCGTACTATCAATCAAGATAGTATCTTTGTATCGACAGAGCCTATAGGAAAACTTCCAAATCTTTTCATAGTGGCAGATGGAATGGGTGGCCACAAGGCTGGCGATGTGGCATCAAAAGCAGCTATCGAAAAGTTTGTTAAATATGCGTGTTCTACACATATGATTGACCCTACAAATATCTTGAATGCGGGCATTCAAAATGTGAACGAAGAGATATTTGAAATGGCTAATTCCAACAAGGATTACCACGGTATGGGAACTACATTTGTTGCATGTGTGATTGTGGGCAAGCATGCTTATATTGCAAATGTGGGCGACAGCCGTCTTTATGTAGTGAATAGAAATATTGAACAGATTACAAAGGACCATTCACTAGTAGAAGACATGGTGCGTATGGGAGTGTTAGCCCCTGATGCTGCCAGAAATCATTTGAAGAAAAATGTAATTACTAAAGCTATCGGAGTGCAGGGAAACGGTTCATCTGCTCCTGATATTTTTGAAGTAGAAATTATCCCTGGAGATATACTTTTACTTTGTTCAGACGGACTTACAAATATGGTTACTGACGAAGAAATAGGAGACATCGTAAAAGATAACGACAGTTTGGAACTTGCAGTTTCTAAACTTATTTCACAAGCAAACGAGAACGGCGGAAAAGATAATATCTCAGCCGTCTTGGTTAGACCATAGGAGTTAGGTATGTTAAGTAAAGGTAGTTTTATTAATGATCGATATGAGATAGTGAGTCGTGTGGGCGCAGGCGGAATGTCTGACGTTTACAAAGCGATTGATCATAAGCTAAATCGAAATGTCGCTATCAAAGTGTTGAAGAAGGAGTTCAGCCAAGACAAAAACTTTGTTTCTAAATTTAGAGCCGAAGCTCAGTCGGCTGCTAGCCTTATTCATCCAAATATTGTGAATGTGTATGACGTGGGCGAAGACAACGGCATGTACTATATTGTCATGGAATTAATAGAGGGTATTACTCTAAAGAGTTATATTCAAAAGAAAGGGTCTTTGTCATTCAAGGAGACTGTCAGCATTGCACTCCAGATTGCAAATGGTATGGAGTGTGCCCACAATAATCAAATAGTCCACAGAGATATCAAGCCTCAAAATATAATGATTTCTCGTGAGGGGAAAGTCAAGGTTACAGATTTTGGTATCGCTAGAGCTGCATCAGCTAACACTATGAGTGGTAATGCTATGGGTTCTGTTCATTATATTTCACCAGAACAAGCCGGCGGCAAATACGTGGATGAAAAGAGTGATATTTATTCACTTGGAATTACTATGTTTGAGATGCTTACTGGAAAGGTTCCTTTTGATGGAGAGTCTACAGTATCCATCGCGCTTATGCATATCCAAAACAGCGTTCCAAGTGTTAAAGAGTATTTGGATAATGTGCCCATCAGTCTTGAGAAGATTATCCTTAAATGTACACAAAGAAATGCAAATAATAGATATCCAAAGACTGCACTATTGATTGCAGATCTTAAGAGAAGTCTTGTGGAACCCGACACAGACTTTGTCGTAATAGATGTAGTGGATGACAATACGTCAACCATTATGATTACTGATGATGAGAGGGAGAAGATTCCGGGAGTAGTACCGGCTACGCCAAAGAAGGATGACGACGAAGATGATATTGATGTAGTGAATCCTAAGATGGACAAACTTTTGACTGTTGGCGGAATATGTGTTGGTATTCTAGCGCTTATTATTATCGCTATTATTGTAACAAGCATTATTACAGGTGGTAGCATTTCGCTTCCTGAAAGTGATGATCAAGAACAAGTGACCACTGATCCTAATAAAGTGGAAATGCCAAACGTAGTGGGTCTAAGCAAAGAGGAAGCAGAGAAGACATTACACGAAGCAGGCCTCGGTTTCATTTATAATTCAGATTCAGAGTTTTCAGATGAATATCCGGCTAACTATATCCTTCGCCAAAGTGAAGATCCTGGTAAGGGTGTAAAGAAAAACTCTACTATAAATCTTACGCTTAGCAAAGGACCTGAAAAAATAAATGTTCCAAATGACATTATTGGAAAAGATTTAGCAGATGTCACAAGAAAACTTGATGAAGTGGGACTAAACTGGAAGATTAAATATGAATTCAGTTCTAAGAAGATTGGGCAAGTGATTGATTGTAGCCCTTCGGAGAAGGCTCCAGTCAGCAAGCACGATACAGTAGAACTAATAGTAAGTCGTGGACAAAATAGCAGTGGAGAAAAATTATCTACAGTTCCTAATGTAGTAGGAAAGACTCAGACCTCTGCACAGAGCGCTATCAGAGCAGCTAGCTTTGGTGTAGGAAATATCACAGAAGTAGAAGATAATAAGGTAGCAAAAGGAAAAGTAATTAGACAGATTATAAAAGCTGGCACCAAGGCCCCAGTGGGCACATCCATTGGTTTGATTGTCAGCAAGGGACCAAAGGCTGGAAAATATTCTGCCACATATAACTTTGCTAAGGAAGACTTAGTGGATGAGAGCGGAAAACAGATTAAATCAGGTGTTGTTTCAATCTTATTAAATGGTGAAGCTCAAAGCGTTAATTCTAAATATAGCAATGTGGCTAAGTGGCCAGGAGATTATGTATATAAATTCTCTGGCAAGAAGAAAGGACCAGCTAAGATTGAACTATTAGTAAATGGAAAGATCATAATAGAAGATACAGTCAATCTTAAATAGGTGAGTATGCAAGGAAAGATTATTAAAGGAATTGCTGGCTTTTACTATGTGGATTGTCACGATGGACTTTTCCAATGTAAAGCAAAAGGCATTTTTAGAAACAAAAGCATAAAACCTTTGGTGGGTGATAATGTTGAGTTCGAGATTACTCATGAAGAAGACAAGGAAGGTAACATTACCAAAATACTTGAGCGTGAAAATGAACTAATTCGTCCTGCCGTTGCAAATATAGACCAGGCGATGATTGTGTTTGCGCTTAAGAGCCCAAATCCAAATGTGAACTTGCTCGACAAACTTCTTGTTTGTATGGAGTATCAAAATATAGAAACAATTATTTGTTTTAACAAAACTGATATAGCAGATAAAGACTTCTCCAAAGACCTTGCATCTATTTATAGAAATGCAGGATACAAAGTCTTATTTACTTCGGCCACAGAAAATGAGGGAGTGGAAGAAGTGAAGAAAATTCTTGAGGGTAAGAGCACTGTATTTGCTGGACCAAGCGGGGTTGGCAAATCTTCTATGTTAAATGCTATTAAAGAAGATGCAGTTATGGAGACTGGTGATATTAGTGAAAAGATTGGTAGAGGTAAACATACCACACGTCATTCGGAAATCTTTAAGACGGATGACGAAACATATGTTTTTGACACACCTGGTTTTGGGTCAGTATTCATACCGGGTATGACTAAAGAAAGATTGGAAGATTGTTTCCCAGAGTTTTCGTTATACACAAACGAATGCAGATTTATTGGTTGTGCTCATATAAACGAGCCGGATTGTGCTGTTAAGAATGCATTAGAGGAAAACAAGATTTCAAAGAGTAGATATGAAAGTTATAAGGCTTTTTATGAAGAATTGAAAGAGCAGGAGAATAAGTATGATTAAATTAGCGCCTTCAATATTATCAGCAGATTTCGCAAATCTAGGCAGAGATATTGAAATAGCAGACAAAGCTGGAAGTGAATGGATACACGTTGATGTAATGGATGGTATGTTTGTGCCAAATATTTCCATTGGAATTCCAGTGGTTAAAGATATTAGAAAAACTACTGACAAAGTTTTGGACGTGCACTTGATGGTTCAAGAGCCTATTAGATATGTGAAGCAGTTTGCTGAGGCTGGATCAGATTATATTACGGTACATGTGGAGGCTTGCGTAGATGTGGCGGCTACTATAGAGGCTATTCATAAGATGGATAAGAAGGCAGGACTTGCACTTAATCCAGAAACACCGCTTGAGGACATTGCACCATATCTTTCAATGGTTGATTTGGTTGTTATTATGACGGTTCACCCAGGATTTGGCGGACAGTCATATATAGATGAGTGTACAGAAAAGATTGAAATCTTGAGTGCAGTGATAGAAGGAGAAGGTTATGACTGCTTGCTAGAAGTGGATGGTGGAGTAAAGTTAGATAACGTTACCATTCCACTAGAAGCTGGCGCAAATGTTATCGTGGCTGGATCGGCGGTCTTTGGTTCAAACATAGAAGAAAACGTCAAAGCGTTTAAAAATAAATTTGAAAAGTTTTAATTAGGAGAGGAACTATGAAAAGAATTTTAAGTTTAATTTTAGTTTTTGCAATGCTCACACTTATGGCTGGTTGTAGTTGTGGGGAGAAAAAAACTGAACAGGAAACTACCACTATAGCCTGGGCGAAAGGAGAGTCTCTTTTCGGGTCAAAGTTAAAAGAATATTTTGATGCGTGCCAGAGAAATGATAAAAAAGGTATTAAAGCCAAGCAAAAATTAACAACAGGTTTTGGTGAAGTGGCAAAGGAAAAGAATCTTTCTAAACGAATCGGATACACTTTTGCTGATTTGAATGCAGATGGAACAGAAGAACTTCTTATTTCACTAATCGATATGAAAGATAAACTAAACAACTATGTGATTGCTGTTTATCAATACACTGGCGATGGCATCAAGAGATTGCTAGAGGGCTGGAGCAAAAATACATACTATTTGATGAAGGATAAACTTATCCTTAATGAGGCTTCAGGCGAAGCAGAAGATGCGGAGATTACAAAACTTCATATGAGAGAAAATGCATTTGAATATGTAAGTACACTTTCTATTAAATATGGCAAGAAAAAGAAAATCAATTATCTTTATGCAGAAGTTGGTAAGCCACAAAATACTAAGAAGTTTAAAGTTGATAAAAAATTCTGGCAAAAAAAGTGTAAGGAATGGGAAGACCAAATTGATGTAAATAATGTAAAGATGATTAAAGACTTTAAATAAAAGACATTTGTAGGAGGACAATATGAAATTAGGTATCGTAGGGCTGCCAAATGTAGGAAAGAGTACCCTATTTAATTCATTAACAAAAGCGGGAGCAGAATCTGCTAACTATCCATTCTGTACTATTGATCCTAACGTGGGTGTAGTTACAGTTCCGGATGAGAGAGTAGACAAACTAACTGCTTTATATAATTCAAAGAAAAGTATTCCAGCTGTTATCGAGTTTGTTGATATTGCTGGACTAGTTAAGGGTGCGTCAAAGGGAGAAGGCCTAGGAAATCAATTTCTTGCAAACATCCGTGAGGTAGATGCTATAGTGCATGTGGTTAGATGTTTTGTAAATGACAATATTGTGCACGTGGATGGAACTATTGATCCATTGAGAGATATCGAGACCATTAACTATGAGTTGATATTCTCTGATGTTGAAATATTAGAGCGTCGTATCGCTAAAGCAGCACGTGCTGCCAAGAACGATAAGACAGTTGCCAAGGAACTTGATTTTATGGAGCGCATCAAAAAGTATTTGGAAGAAGGAAACCTTGCAATTAACTTTGAGATAAATGATGAGGACGAAGAAGCTTGGATGGCGGAGTACAACTTGCTAACAGCAAAACCAGTAATCTATGCAGCTAATGTATCTGAAGATGATTTGGCAGATGATGGTGCATCAAATGAACAGGTTCAAAAGGTGCGTGATTACGCGAAAGAGACTAACTCAGAAGTATTTGTTATAAGCGCAGAGATAGAGCAAGAGATTTCAGAACTAGAGACGGACGAGAAGCAGATGTTCTTAGAAGACTTGGGAATCAAAGAATCAGGTCTTGATAAACTAATCAAAGCAAGCTATTCACTTCTTGGACTTATTAGTTACCTGACATCTGGTGAGGATGAGACTAGAGCTTGGACTATCAAAGAGGGAACAAAAGCACCTCAGGCTGCAGGGAAGATTCATACAGACTTCGAGCGTGGATTTATCTGTGCTGAAGTAGTGTCATACGAAAACCTAATTGAACTTGGATCAATAGCCAAAGCCAAAGAAAAAGGCTTAGTAGGACAAGAAGGAAAAGACTATGTAGTGAAAGACGGCGATGTTATTACATTCCGTTTCAACGTATAAAGGAGATTGATACATGATATTGAACATTGCAACAGCAATTGAATTTCCTAATTTACACATTAAGATAAACTCACTCCCAAAATCGTTTTCTGTTTTTGGGTTTGAGGTTTCTTTTTATGGAGTGATAATAGCAGTAGGGATGCTACTTGGAATATTCCTAGTTTTGCATGAGGCAAAGAAGACTGGACAAGATTACAACACATACATAGACCTTGCCATCTTTACAATAATAGTGGGTGTTGTTTGCGCTAGACTTTACTATGTCATTTTTAGATGGGAATACTACAGTAAAAATTTTGGTGAGATTATAAATATAAGAGGCGGTGGCCTTGCTATATATGGTGGAGTGATAGGAGCAGTCATAACCACAATAATTTTCTGCAAAGTAAAAAAACTAAACTTTGGACAAGTGGCTGACACTGCAGTGCTAGGCCTATTGGTTGGACAAATTATTGGACGATGGGGTAACTTCTTTAACAGAGAAGCTTACGGTGGAGTTACTGGCAATGGCAATCCATTTGCTATGAGATTATTCTTCGGCAAAGAATTTGCAATAGGCCAGGTCCCATCTTCAGTTCTAAAAGGAATGGCAAAGATCACACCAAAGTCTATTATCGATTTGAAATATGTTCAAGTTCATCCGACATTCCTATATGAATCGCTTTGGAACCTGTTTGTATTAATATTGATACTAATATTTAGAAGAAAAAAAGCATTTCAAGGAGAAGTATTCATTTGGTACTTAGGTGGATATGGACTTGGCAGGTTCTTTATCGAGGGCTTAAGATCAGACCAACTATTGCTTCCATGGGGGTGGCCAGTATCACAAGTGCTATCAGCTATACTAGTGGTAGGAGCAATAGTGGCAGAGATAGTCATTAGGAAGAGAATTAAGAATAAAGAAGTTGAGAGAAGTGAATAAAGCTTAAAAATACCCAAAGTGGTAAATTGGGGTAGATTTTCAAGATAAGTGGAAAGATAAGTTTTTCACTACATATAGAAGAAAAAAATAAAGATTTGGAGTTTCGATTCGTCGGAGCTCCTTTTTTTATGGGCAAAAACCCCTCAAAAAAACTTTTAAAAAAATATAAAAAAGGGGTTTACAAAGTGGGAAAAATAGTATAAACTTTTGATATAGGTGGTAAAGAATGGTAACAAATGGTAGATAGTGGTAAATTATCAGATTTGTTGCCCAAGGAGAAACAGTATGTTTATTGGCGAGCATAAACAGAAAATGGATACAAAAGGAAGGGTAGTAGTCCCTTCTAAGTTTCGTGATGAACTTGGTAATCAGGTAGTTGTTACTAAGGGATTGGGCGAACAATGCTTGTATGCCTTCTCAAGAGAGTCTTGGGAAAAGGTCGTTAATAAACTTGAAGAGCTACCTATGACAAATATGAAAGTTAGAAATTTCAATCGATTTTTCCTCGCGGGCGCTAATAACCTCGAAGCTGATAAGTTAGGACGTGTCCTAGTGTCTTCAGCTTTGAGGGAATACGCCCTACTAGACAAAGAAGTAGTTTGGGTAGGTGTTGGAAATCGTATGGAAATTTGGGATGTTGATAAATGGAAAGAAAACAGCGATAAGTTCACTGGAGATTCTGAAGATGGAATTGACATGGAAGAACTATCCGAGTATATGGCTGAGTTAGGAATATAGGAGGATAAGTCTTATGGATTTCAATCATGTATCAGTTTTATTAGATGAAACCATTGAAGGCTTAAACATAAATCCGGACGGCATATACTTTGACGGAACACTTGGTGGCGGTGGACATTCATACGAAATACTAAAGAGGCTGACAGGTAAGGGAATACTAATTGGTGTCGATCAGGATGGGGACGCTATCGATGCGGCAAGTGAAAGACTCAAAAGTTTTGAAGGCAAGTTTCAACTAGTAAGAAGTAACTATAGCGAAATAGAAACGATTCTAAACGATTTAAAGATAAGCAAGATAGATGGAATAGTTTTGGACTTAGGAGTTTCATCATATCAGATAGATAATCTTGAAAGAGGTTTTTCGTACAAAGAAGATGCTCCACTCGATATGAGAATGGACAGAAGGCAGTTATTGAATGCAGCTGATGTAGTGAACGGATATACTGAAGAACAGCTTATAGCGATGCTAAGAGATTATGGAGAAGAAAGATATGCCAAGTCCATAGCTAAGGCTATCGTAGAAGGAAGAAAGGACAAGCCTATAGCTACCACACAGGAACTAAGTGAGATAGTAAAGAACGCTATTCCAAAGAAATATCAAATAGCAAAAGGACATCCTGCCAAGAAAACATTTCAGGCAATAAGAATAGAAGTAAATAATGAATTGAATATTTTAAAGACAACACTAGACAAGATGATTGACCACTTAAATCCGGGCGGAAGAATTTGTGTCATAACATTCCATTCATTAGAAGACAGGATAGTAAAACAAAAATTTAGAAAATACGAAAACCCATGTACTTGTCCACCAGACTTTCCGGTTTGTGTTTGTGGCAAGAAGTCAAAGGGTAAAGTGATAACTAGAAAACCGATTGTTCCAAGTGATGAGGAAGTTGAGAACAATAAAAGGTCTAAGAGTTCAAAGTTAAGGATATTTGAAAAGGCCTAAAAAAGGGGAGAAAATCATGTATAGAAAGAACTACAGAAGAAATGATTACATTATGGGTAACACTGCTAGACAGTTAGAACCTGCAGTACAGGATCGCCCACAAATTAGAAACAACAGAGTTTCTGAGCGCAAGAGAATGAAGAGCGCTTATTCAATCAATGCCGGTTCAGTTTTGTTTATAACAATAATCGGTATCTTGTGTGGTGCCACAATAATGACATACCTTTTCTTGCACTCATCAATCTCAGAAACTAGAAGCAATATTGCAAAGATAAAGACGGATATCAACACAGTTCAATCTCAAAATGATGCTTTGAAATATTCAATCAATACATATCAAGATTCAGAGAATGTTTACAAGGTAGCGACAAAAAAATTGGGTATGCGCCAAGCAAAAGGTAATCAATTATCTATATACAAATCTAGCGACAAAGGCTATACTGTACAATATGGGGATATACCTAATAAATAGTTATGAGTGAACGAACAGAACCTTCAAGAGGTTATAGAAAACAAAGTTTATTTTTTAATACAAAAATGCAAAAAAAGCTAGCAGTTATCATAGGGATAGTTGTGCTAGCTTTAATTGCGTTGTGCTTTAGGATTTTATACATCGATGTGACTAAAGGCAATGAATACTCTATAAAGGTTTTGTCTCAGCAAGGGTTTACTAGTAGAACTATTCCTTACAAACGAGGAGATATTCAAGACAGAAACGGCAACGTAATGGCTACTAGTGTTATGGTTTACAATATCATCCTTGACTCAAAAGTAATAATGAGCGACGAGAAATATCTAGAGCCTACAGTTTCAGCGCTAAGCAAATATCTTGACTTTGACAAAGACGAACTTCGTTCAGGAATCAAAAAGCGCAAGGACAATAGTTATTGGGTGGTAGCTAAAAATTTAGAGTATGAAGAAATTGAAAAATTTGAAAAGTACATAAAAGGCGATTATATAAAAGACGACAAAGACGAAGAAGCGGTTAAAAACACAAAAGGTGTTTGGTTTGAGAAGAAGTACAAGAGGATGTATCCAAACAATACACTCGCTTGTAGCACTATAGGTTTTGCAAACTCAAACAATGTAGCTGATATTGGAATGGAGAGTAGTTTCTCCAAATACTTGCAAGGTATTGACGGAAGAGAGTATGGCTATATGGATTCTGACAACAACATGGAAGGTGTTATCAGAGATCCGGTAGATGGGAATACTGTAGTTTCCACCATAGATTCAAACATCCAAAGAATCGTTCAGAAGTCTGTCCGCAAATATATGAAGAAATATCATCCAAAGAGAATTGCTGTAGTGATAGCAGATCCTAACAACGGTGATATTTTGGCTATGTCGGATGACAAAGTATTCGACTTAAATGATCCTTACAATCTAGAGGAGTATTACTCCCAGGCAAAGATAGATTCCATGTCTCAAAAAGATCAATCTGAAAAGATGAATGAGATTTGGAAAAATTATTGTGTTTCTGATTCATTTGAACCAGGCTCCACATTTAAACCTTTCACCATTGCTGCAGCTTTGGAGGAAGGCAAAATCACAAAGAGCAACAGTTTTGGTTGTGATGGACATCAGCAAGTGGGTGAGTTTGATATCAAGTGTCACGTGGTGAGTGGTCATGGAACTTTAAGCTTGAAGGATGCTTTGGCACAGTCGTGTAATGATGCATTGATGCAGATAGGTTTCAAACTTGGACCAAAGAAGATGGCAGAGTACCAGGCAAGATTTGGCTTCGGCACAAAAACTGGTATCGAACTTCCAAACGAGACAAGAGGACTAGTCTACGACAAAGATATGAGCATGTCTACACTAGCTACAAACTCATTCGGACAGAACTTGACTGTCAATATGATTCAAATGACACAGGCGTTTTCTTCTGTCATCAATGGTGGAAATTATTATGAGCCACACATTGCAAAACAAATCATTAATAAAGATGGCGATTTAGTTAAGAGTTATGCAAAGACATTGGTTAAACAGACATGTACTAGAAAGACTACAACATTTATGAGACAAGCTCTAAGAGAAGTAGTGTTAACTGGTACAGGAACTACTGCAGCCATAGATGGATATACTGTGGCTGGTAAGACAGGTACAGCCGAGAAAGTTAACACATCGGGAAACGGGGTAGGACGTTTGGCTGGTCAGTACATCTTGTCATTCCTAGGGATGGTTCCTTGTGAAAATCCTAAGGTAGTGTGCTATACTCTTATGGACAGTCCAAGAGACAACACGCAAGCTACTGCTTACAACACAGAACTTTGGACAAATATTATGAAACAAGTATTACCTTATATGGGTATTGAAAAAACTGAAAAAATAGAGGAAAAAGCAAAGAAGAAATCGTTAGCTAAGGAATTCTATTCAAACGGAATTATCCAAGGTGATGATGGTTCGCTTGTGGTTAAGGACAAAACACTAGGCGAATAATCTTTGTAGTAGTTTAGGAGAGGAAAAATGCACGTAGTACAGTTTTTACAAGAAAATGCAATATTAATAACAACACTTTCGGTGTTAGTATCTTTTGGGATAGTGATAGCACTGAATCCTATTGTGATACCACTACTTAGAAGGCTTAAGTTTGGACAAA
Organism: uncultured Eubacterium sp.; assembly: GCA_905235555.1. Classification (GTDB taxonomy): domain Bacteria; phylum Bacillota; class Clostridia; order Lachnospirales; family Lachnospiraceae; genus Eubacterium_G. Next base: position 7,606 of record CAJOMD010000016.1, on the reverse strand, counting down.
CTATCAGGGAGGAAGGTCCTAAGTCTCACCAGAAGAAATCAGGCACACCTACTATGGGTGGAGTTATTTTCTTGTTTGCAATTACAGTAGTATCTTGTATTTTAATTTTGTTTTTCAAGTGTTATGACATAGTTCCTGTATTACTCTTAACACTTGGTTTTGGTTTGATTGGATTAATAGATGATTTAATTATTGTTGTTAAAAAGAGAAATGAAGGATTATCAGAGATTCAGAAGTTTGCTGCACAGATAGTGGTAACAGCAATATTCTGTGTTTATCTAGTTAAAGAAATAGGAACATCCATCACTATTCCATTTGCATTTGGAGTAGAGTGGCATATGCCAATTTGGTTGTTTGTTATTTTTATATTTATAGTAGTAGTGGGAACTGTTAATGGTGCTAACTTCACAGACGGATTAGACGGACTAGCAACAAGCGTAACTATAGTGATAGCAGCATTCTTTATGATGGCTGCTAGAAAACTTGGATACACAGGGAATGGATATATGGCATTTTCTGGATCAGTACTAGGTTCGCTTTTAGGATTCTTGACTGTAAACTCATACCCAGCCAGCATCTTTATGGGAGACACTGGTTCCCTGGCGCTAGGTGGTTTTGTGGCTGGAATGGCATGCGTTATGAGAATGCCACTTATCATCATTCTAGTTGCGTTCATATATTTAATAGAAGTAATTTCAGTTATGCTTCAGGTAGCATATTTTAAATACACAAAGAAAAAATATGGTGAAGGAAAACGAATTTTTAGAATGGCACCACTTCATCACCATTATCAGGAAGGCGGACAGAGCGAAACTCAAGTTGTAAATAGATTTACAATTATTACATTCATTCTTTGTCTAGTTGCTTTCTTGTCAATAAAATAAAGTGAAGGTGTAGATATGGATCTAAAACACGGAAAGTTTTTTGTTGCAGGTACTGGCAAGAGTGGTATAGCATCAGCAAACTTGCTTTTAAAAATGGAATCAGAATTGATTCTTTATAACAGTGATGAAAACACAGATTTTGACGAAGTCTCCAAGCAGTTGGAGAGTACGGACAATGTTACATTTTTGAGTGGTGAAATAGATAAAGATTTTTTTGAACAAAGTCATGTTGATGTTTTAGTTGCAAGCCCTGGCATACCACTAGAAGCTGATTTTATGGTTAAAGCTGCAGATGCTAATATTCCAATTTGGAGTGAAGTGGAACTGGCTTATGTGGCAGGCAAAGGTAGAGTGATTGGAATTACTGGAACAAATGGAAAGACTACCACCACATCATTAGTGGGTGCGATTATGGCATCATATTTTGACGATGTGAAAGTGGTTGGAAATATTGGAATACCTTATGCTACTACAGCATTTGACTCTACAGACGATACAGTGACTGTGGCAGAGATAAGCAGTTTCCAACTAGAGACTGTTCACTCATTTAACCCTGATGTATGTGCAATCTTAAACATTACACCGGATCATTTGAATCGCCATAAAACTATGGAGGTTTACACTGACTGTAAATTAAGAATTGCAAAAAACTTAGATGTGGATGAACCATTAATCTTAAACTACGAAGATGAAATTTTGCGCGAGCGCGCAGGAGACTTAAACTGCAAACTTATTTGGTTTAGTTCAAAACAAAAGGTTCCTTGCGGTGTTTATTTAGATGATGAGGATATTGTTTACTTTGACCCGGACGAGGGTGATTTGCCAATCAAAGTGTGCAACAAAAATGAAACTACACTTGTTGGGATTCATAACTTAGAGAATATAATGGCAGCGGTTGCCATTGCTATAAATATGGAAGTGCCAGTGGAGAAAATTCGTGAGTCTATTAAAAAATTCAATGCAGTTCCACACAGAATAGAATACGTTAACACAATTAACGACGTTATTTATTATAATGATTCAAAGGGCACTAACACAGATGCGTCTATCAAAGCTATCGAGGCTATGTCTAGACCTACTATATTAGTGGCTGGCGGATATGACAAACAAGTATCTTTCGACGAATGGGCAGATGCACTTAAAGGTAGAGTTAAATGCTTAGTGCTTTTGGGACAGACTTCTGATCAGATAGAGGAGACTGTAAAAGCAAAAGGCTTTGATAATGTAATTAAGGTTACTTCTATAGAAGAAGCAGTGAAGAAGAGTTATGAAAGTGCTAAACCAGGCGATGCGGTTTTGCTATCTCCAGCGTGTGCAAGTTGGGGTATGTTTGATAACTACGAACAGCGCGGAGATATATTTAAGGAATGTGTTAACAATTTAGAAAAATAAATGGAAGGCTAAAAATGGCGAAGGAGCAAAGACGAGTAAGAAAACAGAAGAGTAGAAGTCGTAGTTCTTATTTTGACTACAACTTACTTGCCGTATGCATTATTACTATATTAATAGGATATGTATTACTTTATAGTGCGAGTTCATATTCAGCTACGTCTACGCATGATGATTCGCTATTCTTCTTGAAACGACAAATGTTTGCCACAGGCATAGGTATTGTGGGCTTTGTTGTTGTGATGAAGCTTGGCTATAAGTTTTTTGAAAAGTATGCTGATATTATTTATTGGATTTCACTAGCTTCAATTGTATTGGTTAGAACTCCACTGGGACTAGAACTTAACGGTGCTAGGAGATGGGTGGACTTAGGATTCATTCAGTTCCAACCAGCGGAGCTTGTGAAGATTTCTGTCATTATAGTTACAGCTTCTATGATTTCAAAATGTAAACAAAAGTCACTAGAAAATCCAGTAGTAGCAATGAAGATTTTTGCAAGAACTGTATTAGCTTCTGGATTATTGTATATACTAACATCAAATTTAAGTTCTGCTATTATCGTTGGTCTTATTGGTTTGTTTATGATTGTGATCGCAGGTCCAGGAAGAAAGTTCTACAAATATTTACTAGTCTTGGTGGGAGCAGGCGGAGTTGTTTTTGGACTAGTAATGTTGATTAAAGGTTCTGGATTTAGAATTGCTAGAATTATGACATGGTTAAACCCTGAGCAACATTCGGAAGAGGGCGGATACCAGATAATGCAGGGATTGTATGCTATCGGTTCAGGTGGTTTCTTCGGCAAAGGCCTCGGAAACAGCGTACAAAAACTTGGAACTTTGCCTGAGTCTACAAACGATATGATCTTCTCAATCATCTGCGAAGAATTAGGATTGTTTGGCGCGGTGTGTGTTGTTGCGCTATTCATATTTATGATATTCAGAATGAAGACCATTGCTATGAATGTTCCAAAGTCAGATTTGTTTGGCTCGATGCTAGTAGTGGGAGTAATGCTTCATGTGGCAATACAAGTGCTACTTAACATTGCGGTTGTTACAAACTCAATGCCAAACACAGGTGTATCTTTACCATTCATCAGTTACGGAGGAACATCCCTGGCATTTTTGATTACAGAGATGGGATTGGTGTTTTCTGTATCAAAGACCAATGCCATTCGTGAGAATCAACTTAAGCAGGTGTAAACTATGGCAAAAAAACAAAAAAGATTAAGAACATGGGTAAAAGTAGTACTAGTGGCAATTCCTGTCATTGCGGGAATTGTCTGTCTTATTGTTTTTGGTTTTAAACTAAATGATATTCATTACACTTCTGATTTGAATCAGTTTACAAAAGAAGAAGTGCAAGCATATCTAGATGCAAATGATTTTAATAATTCATTTACTCTATGGTTTAGAGATTTGATTGGAAAAGAAGAAGAGATAGATTTGTTTGAAGACTACGATGTTAGTTTCGAATCTATCACCAAGTTAAAAATAGATGCCCACGAAAAACAGTTCAAGGGTGATATAAAAAATGACAAACAGTATTATTGCTTTGACGAGGACGGCAAACTTTTAAAGATCGCAAATGAGAAAGTAAAAGATAAGCCAATAGTAAAAGGCCTTACAATTAAAAATGCCAATCTTTATCAGAAGATTAAGGTGACCGAACCAAAACAATTTAGTGCAGTTTTGCAGGTGGCAAAAGGTGTATCAGATTATGATTTTAATGTTAAGAAAATAATCGTGAACAAGGATTTAGAGGTTACAATTGTGGTTAAGAATGTTTCAGTTATGCTTGGAACAACTACTAATCTGAAGAAGAAATTGTCCGACCTAAACGATATGAGTAAGAACCTAAAAAAGCTAACAGGTACTTTAGATATGAGATTTGTCAACAACGAGGGCAAATATATATTGAAAAAGACTAAAAAACAATAAATACACACTAAATATAGTGAAAAATGTAAAAAAAAGCCTATATTTTGTAAATTTGTTGTTGATATTTTACCAATTGAATTGTAGAATATACATAGTATGAGTGGCTATGCGCCCTTATGCTATGAGGAAAAATTTTTTTTATTCGATGAAGGAGAATGAAACAATGTTAGAAATTACAACTAATGAGAGTGATGCAGTAGCTAAGATAATAGTTACTGGTGTTGGCGGAGCTGGAAATAATGCCGTTAACAGAATGATTGACGAAAATATTGGTGGTGTAGAATTTATTTCTGTAAATTCAGACACTCAGATTTTGAAGAGAAGTAAAGCACCTACTACATTACAGATTGGTGAGAAAGTTACAAAGGGTCTTGGTGCAGGAGCTAAGCCAGAAGTTGGTGAAGCAGCTGCTGAAGAGAATGTAGAGGAATTGGCTCAACTACTAAAGGGTGCCGATATGGTATTCGTAACATGTGGTATGGGCGGTGGTACTGGTACTGGTGCTGCACCTGTAGTTGCACGTGTTGCTAAGGAGCAGGGAGCTCTTACAGTTGGTGTTGTTACAAAGCCATTTAGATTTGAAGCAAACACTCGTATGAGCAATGCTGTTTCAGGTATTGAGAGATTAAAAGAAAATGTAGATACACTTATCGTTATTCCAAATGATAAGTTGTTAGAGATTGTTGATAAACGTACTACTATGCCAGAAGCTCTTAAGAAAGCTGACGAAGTGCTTCAGCAGTCAGTTCAGGGTATTACAGATTTGATTAATGTTCCATCATTAATTAACCTTGACTTTGCTGACGTTCAGACAGTTATGAGAGATGCTGGTGTTGCACACATTGGTATTGGTGAAGCTAGTGGTGACGAGAAAGCTGCAGAGGCTGTTCAAGCTGCTGTCACATCTCCACTTCTAGAGACTACTATCGAAGGTGCTAAGAACGTTATCATTAACATTACTGGTGATGTTAGCTTGTTTGAAGCAAACGAAGCTGCTAGCTATGTTCAGGAACTTGCTGGTGAAAATGCAAATATCATTTTCGGTGTTCGATATGAAGACACATATCCAGACGAGTGCTCAATTACAGTAATGGCTACTGGTATTGGAGATCCTGATAACGGTAAAACTCAGAAATCTTTCGGCTTTGGTAAACCAGCTGCACAGAAGCCATTTGCTTCATCATTTAATGCAGGTACACAGAGCGCTGCTCCTCAGGCAGAAGAAAAAGCAGAAGCTCCAGGTGTGGAAGAAAAAGCTATCAAGATTCCAGATTTCCTTCAGAATAAATAATCTATAAATTTCTATGGGGCACAGATAGCTGTGCCCCATTTTTTATATCAGGAAAAAGTTCACTTTTACGGAGGTATAATTATGAAGTGTCCATATTGTGGAGCAGACGATACCAAGGTTATCGATTCTCGTCCTGCAGAGGATAACAATGCTATTAGACGTCGTCGTCAGTGTGAGAAGTGTAACAAGAGATACACTACATACGAGAAGGTTGAAAGCATTCCTATTATAGTTATTAAGAAAGATAATATCAGAGAGCAGTACGACAGATCTAAGATAGAGAAGGGTATTATCAGTTCATGTAATAAGCGTCCAGTTTCTTATGAGCAAATCGTTCAGACAGTAGAAGCAATTGAGAACGAAATTTTTAGCATGGAAGAAAAAGAAATCTCAAGTAATACTATTGGCGAGTTAGTTATGGAAAAACTAAAAGACCTAGACCAGGTTGCTTATGTTAGATTTGCATCTGTTTATAGAGAATTTAAAGATGTTAATACTTTCAAGAAAGAATTAAATAAATTATTAAAATAAGAATTCATCATTATTAATTAGAATGATGATTTCCAGGGAGATTACATGTTTAAGAATTTATATCCAGATGAGTACTTGGATGGCATCGATAGCATAGACCTAGAGATGTATTACAACCAAGGTATAAGAGGCATTATTACAGATGTTGACAACACTATCGTTCCTCACGGGGCACCGGCAGACCAACACGCCATAGATTGGTTTAAGAAAGTGCATGATATGGGAATAGATACATGCATTATCTCAAATAATGATGAACCACGTGTTCAACCATTTGCGGATAAAGTTGGATCAAAATATATTTTTAATGCTCACAAGCCTAGCACAAAGAACTACAAAAGAGCTATGAAACTAATGGGCACAGATTTAAAATCTACGCTGTTTGTTGGTGATCAGATATTCACTGACATATGGGGAGCAAATAAAACTGGTGTTCAAAGTGTAATGGTCAAACTCATTGACAAGCATGAAGAGATACAAATTATCCTAAAGAGAATTCCGGAAAAATTTGTTCTTTGGAGATGGCGAAAAAAGTTAGAAAAGAATAATTAAATATTTAAAAAGAAAAATAGTAAGGTTCTCACTAGAAATGAGGTGACCCCCAAAAGTCGTTCGAAACCTTACTATTTTTCTTTTTTTATTAAAAATTTCTAACTTTTTTCAGCGTATCAAATTTACAATTTTACTCGAAATGCTCTTTAATTGATTTGTAAACTGCTTCACGGACTTTGTCAATTGGGAATTTTTTGCCAGTCCACAATTCGAAGGAAGCAGCACCCTGGAATATAAGCATCTCAATTCCATTAAGGACTTTGCAACCATTGACCTTTGCCATCTGATATAGTTTAGTTTCAAGTGGATTATAAATGATATCAACCACTACTAAATCTGTTCTAAGTAGCCCTGAGTCTTTGATTAGACAAGCATCTTCATTTGGTGCCATACCAATAGGAGTTGCATTACAGAGAAGTGAGCTTTGTGAAACACATTCCTCTATAGCCTCATCGCTAATCTCAATCAAGTTTATATCTGTTGAAGTTACCTCTATAATATTGTCTACCAATTCTTGTGCTTTATCCCAGAACTTATCTTTAATAGAAAGGACATTAATTTCTTTTGCGCCTTCTAGGGCACATTGAACTATGATGGCAGAAGCTGCACCTCCTGATCCAAGAATTGTAATCACTTTATCTTTGACATTAAATCCATTATCTTTAAGTGCATTTACAAAACCTATACCGTCAGTATTGTATGCCACAAACTTTCCATTTTTATTCACAATAGTGTTAGCGGCGCCAATAATCTTTGCTTCAGTTGAAATCTCATCAGCCAATTCAAAAGCCTTAATCTTATCAGGCATAGTGCAGTTAAACCCTGCCACACCCAGAGCCTTCAAATCTTCAAAAGCCTCAGCCACTTCATTTTCCTTCACCTCAAACAACTCATACGCATAATCAAGACCTAACTCTTCAAACGCAGTATTATGCATCAAAGGTGATTTGCTATGCTCGACTGGATATCCAATTAGTCCGGTCAACTTTGTTTTTCCTAAATTTTTATCTACTTTAATCATA
>CAJOMD010000015.1 GCA_905235555.1 uncultured Eubacterium sp. | reverse complement strand
GCAGTATTATGCATCAAAGGTGATTTGCTATGCTCGACTGGATATCCAATTAGTCCGGTCAACTTTGTTTTTCCTAAATTTTTATCTACTTTAATCATAAAGAAGATTATATATTTTAGTGAAGAAAAACACAAGGGGGAGGAGACGGAAAAGACAAGGGCGCATTAGAAAAATCGTCCCCCCTTGTCTAATTTCTGTCGATAGTGTTTTTTTTCGTTGACTATAATATGATTAATATTTATACTAATACTAACAGTTCTCGGAGGATCAAAATGAAAGAACTCGCTTGTAGAAAAATCACATTGAATAGCAATAAGCCTCTCATTTGCGTGTCTGTTACAGGGTCTAACCTCTCAGAGATTAAAGAGCAAGCAAAAGTGATTAAAAGACTAAATCCAGACATTGTCGAGTGGAGAGCAGATTGTCTAAAAATAGAAAATGAAGAGAAGGATACATTTGAGATTGCATACGCTTTAAAGTGTGTGCACAAAGCGCTCAAGTCGTATCCTCTTATTTTTACTTTCAGAAGTAAAGCAGAGGGTGGCGCTCGTCACGTAAACTTTGAAAAGTATAAAGAGTATTATCATTATGTTTCGCTAGAATCTAAGAAGATGGGTGTGGAACTAGTAGACATTGAAATGTATGGCAAGCGTGGAGTTCCAGGTCTAGATTCGTTGGTGGACGAGATGCACTCTATGGGTCTAAAGGTTATAGGCTCATATCACGACTTTAACAAAACGCCAAAACAAAACGAGATATTTGATATCCTTAAAGATATGGAAGAAAACGGAGCAGACGTCTGCAAAATTGCATGCATGCCTAGACATAAGGGAGATGTTATTTCTATATATAATGCATCACAAGATGCAGACCAGAAACTAAAGAATCCTATCATTGCAATTTCAATGGGTGAGTTGGGTGCAGTTACAAGAGTAGCCCTCACACAGACACACTCAGTGCTCACTTTTGCATCGTTGTGCGAAGATGAGACTTTTGAAGGTGAACTTAGGAAAGAATGTATCGAGCAGATGAATTCTTTGGGGCAGGTGCCTTTCAAGATTGCAGAAACTTTGGTTGATGTGAACAGAAATGGAAAACTTACAGGCAACATTTCTCTCATTGGTTTTATGGGTACAGGAAAGACTACCGTGTCCAAGGCTTTGGCGGAGATACTCAATTGCAAAGAGACGGATACCGACAAATATCTAGTAGACAAGTTCGGCAAAGAAATCACAGAGATGTTCGAGGAAATGACTGAAGATGAATTTAGAGATGCTGAATCTGTTGCCATAGAAGAAATTGCCCGCACTAAAAACCAAATTATTTCATGCGGTGGTGGGGCAGTTATAAGAAAGAAGAATTCAGATGTGCTCAAAGAGACTGGCACTATAGTGAGACTGGATGCAGATCCAGAAACTATTTTTGAAAGAGTTAGTAGAAGATCTACTAGACCACTTCTTAATGGCAATATGAATCTTGACCATATAAAGAAACTGATGGATGAGCGAGAACTTCGCTACAGAGAGGCGGCAGATATCACAGTGAATGTGAATAGTAATAATAGAATTTTGACGTGCTACCGAATTATAGTTGAGCTGATTAAAAAAGGAATAATAACAAAATAAACATAAGGAAATGGATGTTTGAAGTAGCACACATTTTGCTTTATTTTACATATTTTTAACATAATTAAGTGTTACTATACAGTTGAAAGAAATATTATTATAAAAATGAGACTGTATTAAAAATAATTAATAGTTGAAAATAACCCCCAACTAAATTATAATATTCTAGGATTAAAAAAGACCGGCGAGGAGGATTTTAATATGGTTTCAGCAGGTGATTTTAAAAATGGATTAACTATCGAGTACGATGGTAACATTTATCAGATTATAGAGTTTCAGCATGTTAAGCCTGGTAAAGGTGCAGCGTTCGTAAGAACAAAGCTTAAGAACATCAAGACTGGTGGTATCACAGAAACATCATTTAGACCAACAGAAAAGTTTGAAAATGCACATATCGATCGCAAGGATATGCAATACCTTTACACAGATGGAGAGTTATATCATTTCATGGATGGTGAGACATATGAGCAGATCGCTATTGAGGCAGATAAGGTAGGAGATGCCCTTAAATTTATCAAAGAGAGCGAGACAGTTAAGATTTGTTCACACAATGGTGATGTATTTGCAATAGAGCCACCTATCACAGTGGAACTTACTATTACAGAAACAGAGCCAGGCATTAAAGGTAACACTGCTACCAATGCCACAAAGCCAGCCACAGTAGAAACGGGAGCTACAGTTTATGTTCCATTGTTTGTGGAAGAAGGCGAGAAGATTGTTATTGATACGCGTACGGGTGAATATTCTAAGCGTGTTTAATATAGTTAATAATTTATTTTTTATTTATTTTAAGGAGGTAGAATCATGAGAGGATTCACAAAGAAAATTGCTTCTGTAGTATTAGCACTTACATTAGTAATCGGACTAGCTACTTCAGCATCAGCTGCAGCTTGGGAAGGATACTTTGGTGCTAACGACGGATCATTCTGGGAAGGTGCTACAGGTACTTTAGCAGGCGTTTCAGCTAAAGGATTTACAGCAAGAATGACATCAGTTGGTTGGGGCGGTGTCTGGGGATGCCAGGTTAAACAGCCAATCAGTCTAGCTAAGGGCAAAGCTTATGCTCAGTCATATACTATTAAGTCTACAAAGGCTAACAAGTATATCTACGTTAAGATGTCAACAAATGAAAACCTTGCAAAAGCTTACTGGGTAAAACTTCCTAAGGGAAAAACAGTTAAAGTGGAGCAGGTATTTAAGGCAGAAAATCCAGCCAACCAGATTACATTTGGTCTAGGTGGAGATGCTGGTGACAGAGATGGTTCAGATGTAGATGCACCAGTAAGATATGGTATCTTTGAAAAACAGTTCAAGCTAAAACGTAACCAGCTAGGTACACTTGACTGTGATGGTGATTTCTCATCAGTTACTGATATCACTGTTTCAAATTATTCACTAGTTCCAGCAGCTACAAAGGTTAAATTCTCAGCTAAGGCTAAGGGTAAGAAGAAAGTTAAAGTTACTTTGAAGAAAGCAGCTGGAATCAAGACTTTCGAGATCAAGGTTGGAAAGGTTAAGAAGAAAACTACTAAGACTAAGATCACCTAAGAAGAAAGGTAAGCAAAAAGTTCAGGTTAGAGGTATCTCAGCTGACAAGGCTTACAAGACAAAATGGGCTACAAAGAAAGTTAAGGTAAAATAACCGTGTTTAAAAGTGCAGTAGCACATTAAATAAAAAGGCGATTAAATGGATTCATTCATTTAATCGTCTTTTTTTATTTAATGTATTTCGCAATTGTGCGAGTTGAATAATTTGCGAAGCAAATTATGGAACGTCTACTACACTTTATTGTTTCTAATCTGCACTTTTATATCAATATGTGGTGTTACATTTACACTATAAAAAGTGCGGATAATTGGTTTATTAGTTTGGTAAAAAATAAGCACATATTATAAAAAAGTGATACTTTAATTAAATTGATAGAGATTTTTTATCGTGATATAATTTTTAAAGATGAGGGAGCGGAATCATCGGAAAGGAACCGATATGAAAAAAGTATTTAAGAGTATCAGTGTACTTGTTTTAAGTTTATCACTAGTATTTAGTGGTTTTGTTTTTGCTGGTAATGTAAAAGCAGATGCGGTAAGTGATTGGCAAGCGAACGCAATCATAACTCCTACGGAAGGAAACTTGATAGGAGCAGGTTATATTGACGTATTATATTGACGTAGAGTTTGATAATTCTTTGTCTGGGTATACTTATGAAATATTTCTAGATGGAAATCCAGTTTACTGGAAAGATGGAGATATTCTAAGACCAGAGTTGGATGAAGATGAAAGTCAAGGAACAAGAAAGACTTTCACATCAAGCGATACACCAAAGACAGAAGTATACACTACATCTGTTGCCAAACATGAAATTACAGTTAAAGCTACAAATGGTAGCAATACTATAACATCCAACCCTAGAACTTTCTATGTTTCAAAGAAAGGCATGGCTATGGGTGGAGACATGGGTACAAAAGTTTCTTTGAAGAAATTAAATTGCTCATGGTATTACAATTGGAACGCTTACGGATTCCACAATTCAGTGGATGATGGTGTAGCACATATGCCAATGATCTGGGGTGGACCAGAAGAAGAAATACAAAATCAAGTAAATGAATTAGAAAAAGATTCAAATTATGTTTTAGGTTTTAATGAGCCAGATATTGAAGGTCAGGCTAATATGACATTTTTTGATGCGTCAGATATGTGGAAGAAATATGTTTCTCCTATTAATATGAGAAAAGTTTCTCCAGCACCTGCATCACCAGGTGGAACATCTAAATGGTTAAAATCATTTGTATATGGTGATACTATTTGTTGGTTACCAGATGGTTCATGGGATTACTATTCTATGTATGATACTGATCCAACTATTGAACCAATTCAAATAGATGGTGTGGGTGATTGCGATGCAGTATGTTTGCACAGTTATCAAAATAGAATAGGTGCAGGAGGATTAATTCAAGCGGTTAAGAACCTTTGGAGAGATTACAAAAAACCAGTTTGGGTTACAGAAATTGGCCTTTTCGGTTCAAAGAGTGACTCTACAGATATGAGTTATGAAAATGCTGAGAAGAGAGCAGAGATTCAAGAGTTTATGGAGACTGTTGTCACAGAACTTGATAAACTACCTTATGTAGAAAGATATTGTTGGTTCTCATATGATGTTGAGAGCACAAATGCTATAGATAACTTTGATGGTTCCGGTGGAACAGCTATGTATGAATACTGTTCAGGTCTTTACACAGAACTTGGTAAAGCATATTCAGATATAGCAAATCCTGAAGGATACAATGCTAGCAAGATTTCTAGCAATGAAATGTTCAACTGGGATAGAAGAGTTAAGTTTGCGGCTGATTATAATAAGAGTAAAGATACAGCACAAATTTCTTGGGATAAGGGTACACTTGCTACTATGCCTAAGATGGAAATTACTCTAGATGACGAACCAATTGATGTTGAAAATGGTGGAGAAGTAGATGTATCAGCATTAGATGAAGGTAAACATATAGTTACGTTTACAGTATATGACGAAGATGATACTACTGTAATGGTGACAAAGACTAGAAGATTTGTTATTGATAGACAAGTTGAACCTACCACTGAGGCGCCTACACAAGCACCTACACAGCCATCAACACAGGCACCTACTGTTAAACCTACAGTAAAACCAACAGTTAAGCCTGCTGTTAAACCTGGCAAGACTACTATTAAGGGTAAAAATGTTAAGAAGAAATCAGCTAAACTTTCATGGAAAGCAGTTTCTGGTGCTAAGAAGTATAAGTTTAACTGGGCAATGAATAAAAAGTTCACAAAGAAGAGCAAGACAAAGATTGTTACGAATACTAATTATAAAGTAAAGAAACTTAAGAAAAAGAAAACATATTACTTCAGAGTAGCAGCTATGAATGACACAGGTACAGGCCCATGGTCTAATACTAAGAAAATAAAAATCAAAAAGTAATTAAATTATAATTGTGATAAGCAAGTTGTATGTGAAGACGTTTATGCTATAATATTATTAGGTTAGATGAACGTTTAAATATAAGAATAATTATTTTTATTAAGGAGGTTACAAAATGAAAAAATTATTCAGCAAAACATTAGCAGTTGCTATTTCATTAGCAATGGTAGTTGCATTAGGTGCAGGTATCTACTTTACTAAAGATACTCAAGCTGCTTCATATTTGGGATCAGCAGGTTGGGCATTTGAACAAGGTGGATGTTACTCATCTGCACAGGAAACAGAATGGGGAAATGTCGGTTACATTGGTAGCGTAAAGATGGCTACAAACGGCGAAGAGATTACTGATTGGCAAAGAGGTGAGTATAATACTCAGACTCAAACAGCTTCAGCAGATACTGGCGCAGCTATAGCTATTGAAAATACTGGTTGGGACGCTCAGTGGAAAGAAGTAACAGGTTATCCTACTGTTAGAATTAACCCTTGGTCTATTCAGGCTATGGCTAAGTTCAATGGTATGAGTTTTGATCACAGATACAAAGTTACTTTCAAAGCTAAAGCAACTAAGAAAAAATATTGTTATGTTGCTTTTAGTACTGTTGTTGATGGACATGAAATGCCACCTTATGACCAGAATGTTGAAGAACTAACAGGAAGTCCTCAGGCTATCACTCTAGGAACTCAGGATCAAGAGTTTTCATACACATTCCCTAACTACGTTGGAGGACATGAACTTACAGTAGACTTTATGCTAGGTTCATTTACAGCTGATGGAGATGGAAAAGTATATGATTATGCAGGAGATGTAATTCCTGGATTTGAAGGTGAGAATCAGTGGAAGAACGGAACAGTTACAATTTCTGATGTTAAGGTTGAAGACCTAGATCCAGAAAAGCCAACTGATCCTACAGAGCCACCTCTATACACAACTACAGCTCAACAGCCTACACAGGCTCCTACTGCAGGCCCACAGCCTACACAGGCTCCTACAGTTAAGCCATCACCTTCACCATCACCAGCACCAGCTAAGACATTAGCTAAGGTTTCTAAGGTTAAGGTTAAGAGTGTAAAGAAGAAAACTATTAAGGTTTCATGGAAGAAAGTAGCAAATGCTAAGTCATATCAGATTAAGGTTGGAAATAAGACTTACAAGGCTACAAAGAATTCTAAGAAGATTAAGAACAAAAAGTTCAAAAAAGGTAAGAAAGTTAAAGTTAAAGTTAGAGCTATGGCAGCTGGATATAAGACGGGTGCTTGGTCAAAGACAGTTAAGAAAAAACTTACTAAATAATTAAGTTTATCTAAGAGCCCGCTGTTTAAGACAACGGGCTCTTTATAAAATAACTTTGATTAGGAGGATAGATAAATGAAAAAGAATATTTTCAAAAATATTATAGTTAGTGTTCTATCTCTATCACTTATGTTCAGTTTTTCAGCTCCAGTAGTTGCTGCATCACATGCTGCTAATGGTTCAAACATTATGCCAGCAAGTGGTAAATGGGTTTCAGACTGTGTTCGTGATGATTTGAATTATGATCCAGATGGAAAGGGCCCATGTACTGAATGGGAGATTGCCCTTTTAAAAGAGATGGACACAAATCTTAAGAAAGAACTTGGAAATTACTATACTAATATTAAAACATGGAATTCATATACGCTAGAACAGAATTATGCTACTGCTATGGAAAAATTGGCAGCAGCTCATACCGCTGGTACTGTATCAGATGCTGAATATGAACGTTTACAGAACGTAACAGGTTGGGAAGGAATTATGGGCTGGCAGAGTTATACACAGGGTAGAGTAATTGAACCTAATAATTCGAGCACAGCTAACTTCTATGTAGTTAATACTGGATGGGATGGCGAATATGCAGCCACATCATACGGTGGAGAAAAGAAATTAGTGGGTGATAACCCTTGGGGTCTTACTCTTACAATGGATAAAATTCCAGTAGAGTATGGACGTTATTATACAATGTCATTTGATATTTCATCAACTTTACAAGGTAGAAATCCTGAAACAGGTTCACAGGAAAGATCAGATAAATATTGTCTTGTGAAAGCATATGACTATCAATCAAGAGGCGAACCATCAGCTGCGTTTGAATCATTTAAAGTTAATGGAAAAGAAGCTGCTAAAGATGGTAGATTTAAAATTGCTAAAACTCCAATAGGAGAAGAAGATGTAAAGACACATATTGAAGCAACGTTTAAGATTCCTGATACTAAGAACGAGTGGAGTGGTGGACACGATGCTGGAATGTTCACAAATATGGGAATTAAGTTTGCTGTGGGCGCATTCTCAAAGACTCATGAAGATGAAGTAGATGCTGCAGAGAAGGATCCTACTAAGACTCCTGAAGAAATTGGGCAGATTAAAGCATCAGAAGTTGCTCTTAAGGGATATGTTAACGTTACAAATATAAAGGTTCTTGCTGGTACACAGTATGCAGTTAGATATTATGATGGATCAGTTCAGAAGGACTTAAGATATGTAAATGAATATGGCCAGGCTAAGAGCGTTGCTCTTAAGAAGAAGGGCTATAACCAAAATGGTTATACTGATATGGCTACAGGTAGAAAATTTAGTTTCGGAACTCTTATTGAAAAAGATACTAACTTAAGAGCTATCTGGACTAAGACTCAGAAGCCTAAGAAAGCATCTTTCACAGCTAAGAGTAAGAAGAAAAAGAAGATAACTGTTAAATTCAAAAAGAATGCTAACGCTAGAGGTTATCAAGTAAAATACTCACACAATAAGAAGTTCAAGAAGAAATCTAAATATAAGACTAAGACTAAGAATACATCTAAGACATCAACATATACAATCAAAGGGCTTAAGTCCTCAAAGGTCGCATATGTTAAGGCTAGAGCTTACAACTTAGATTCTTGTGGAAACAAGATTTACGGAAAGTGGAGTAAGAGAAAGAGCGTTTACGTTAAATAATTTTTCATTTTAAATGCACAGAGAGGTGACCAATCATCACCTTTCTGTGCTATTTTTATGTTACTATAAATATGTAAAAAATATTAGTATATCTCCTTATATTTTGTTATAATTATAAGGGAAAGCGACCGGATTAGATTTAGATGATTTTTAATCTAAGGCATAAAGGAGAATTGTTGTGAAGAAGGGTATTACGAGTAAAAGCTTAATTAAGAAACTAGTGGTAAGTATACTTTCATTATCTATGGTATTTGGACTTTCAGGTTCAGTTTTTGGCGCATCACATGCACCAAACGGATCAAATGTTATACCATCTAATGCGAAGTGGAGTAGTTTTTCTATTTGTACTAGAGAAGACGGAGGATCATGGGAAGATTCCTTAAAGCAGGTTTATAGAACTAATTCCGATGGTACTTATTTCTTAGATGAGAATGGACAGAAAGTCACTTTTGTAAAAGGTGTTGATTACGCTACAGAAGGTTGGATTAACGGATCAGAAGGTTTGAAAAATGATTCTAGTGAAGTTACTTTCTATTGTAAGGCTACAGGATGGGACGGAGAATATGGACAGATGACTAGAGGAGGTCCGTCTATTCTAGTTGCTGACAACCCATGGGGAATGACATTAACTATGACTGGTATTACAGTTGAGTTTGGTCGTTACTACACAATGGAATTTGATATGCTTGGTGATCTTTATGCAGTAAACTACGATGGCATTACAGGCAAGACCACATACGAACCAGCAGAAAAACACATTTTGCTTAAGGCATATGATTATAATTCAAACGGTGAACCATCTGCAGCATTTGAAAATGTCACACAAGATGGTAAAGAAATTTCTAAGGATGGATTTATAACAGTTAAGAAAAAAGAAGAGGGTTACTCTCATATAGTTGCTAAGTTTAAAATCCCTGAGTCACCAGATGACTGGGGCGGTGGAAAACATAAAGGTTCTTTCACTAATGTAGGTATCAAGTTTGCACTTGGTGCTAACCTCATTTCATATCCTGAAGAAGGATCGATGAGAGGTAATATTCATATCAAGAATATGAAGATGTTGGCTGGAAAGCAGTACACAGTTAAATACTTTGATGGTAATAAGCAGAAAGCCACAAAGTTTGTAAATGACGAAGAATCTGCTAATAGTGTAAAACTTTCAAAAGCATATAACACATTGGCTGGATATACAGATATGGCTACTGGTAAGAAATTTAACTTCTCAACTATCTTAACTAAAGATATGAACCTAAGAGCTATTTGGACTAAGACTCCAGCTCCAGGCAAGGCTACACTTAAAGTTAAGAGTAAAAAGAAGAAAAGAGAAACAGTAACATTTGGAGCGAATAAAAATGTTAGAGGATACCAAGTAATGTATTCCTACAGTAGCAAGTTTAAGAAGAAATCAAAATTCAAAACAAAGACTAAGAATACAACAAATACCTCCACATACACTATTGGATCTTTAAAGTCAGGCGCAGTAGTTTATGTAAAAGCAAGAGCTTTCAATCTTGACTCGGCAGGTAATAAAATATTTGGTTCTTGGAGCTCACGTAAAGTAGCTTACGTAAGATAAAAAAGTAAATAGTGGTGTGGGGTAACTTAATTGTTTTCCCCATGCCTTTTTTATAAAAAAAATAAATGTAAAGGAACGGAAAAAAATGAAAAAGGTAATTACAATTATTTTATCAATTGCATTATTTGTATCAGGATTAGTAGTTACACCTGTAGCTGCTAAGGACACTTTGACTCCTGATGAATGGAAGGGACAGGCTATTACAGCTCCTGTGGCTAATAGCTTAATTGGCGCCGGACACATTGATCTTAAATGGTGGGGCAATCTTGAAAATGCTAGCAAGTATACTGCCTATGTAGATTCAAAGGCCATAAAGACATTGAATGCTGGTGAGCCAGGAAAGATGAGTGTTGACTTTTACACAGTTAGTGTTAGTGCTCATACGGCGTATGTAGTGGCAGAGCAGACAGATGGCACAAAGGTTCAGTCAAATACTGTTAAGTTCTATGTTACTAAAAAAGGTATCTGTGTTAACGCTAAAGACATGGGTGTAGCTGTAGATCCGGCAGCTATGAACATTGGTTGGTATTACAACTGGGGTAATAAATCTTTTGAAGAAACAGGATTTAAAAATACTAAGTTTTATGGATTAGATTATGTACCACAGTTTTGGAATGACCCTAGTGAAGCTTACTCAGATTGTTTTGCTAGATTTAACGAAAAAGGATATAAATATGTACTAGCTTATAACGAGCCAGATTTGGTTTGGGAGTCAAACATTAAGGCTGATGTTGCCACAAGAAGATGGAGAAATGATTTGATGCCTAATAGAGGAAATGTTCTTTTAGGCTCTCCTGCAGTATCAGTTTATCCACAGTGGTCAGACTGGTGGAAGTCATACTGGGCTATGATGCCAAATACAAGCAAGGCTGCTACCAACTTTATTGCAGTACACAACTACAATAAGTATTACAATGGAAAAGACACTGCGCTTGACTATCTAGAGAAGATAGATGAGTGTTACAACAAATATAGAAAACCAATTTGGATTACAGAGTTCGCTATATGGAAGTTTGACAAGAACGACAAAGCAGGTTGTGCTAAGACTCAGGAATTCATGAGAATAGTTCTTAAAGGTTTGAATGAGAGAAGTTATGTAGAAAGATATTCATGGTTCTCACCAGACCTAGCTTCAAAAGATGCTAGTTCATCTAGTCTATTTGACTATGGAACAGGTGCTTTAACTACTATTGGTAAAGTATATGCTCAGATTGGAAATCCAGCAGGATATCCAGCTAAGACATATGGTGTAGCATCAGGTTGCAGTTATAGTACAACTCCAGCAGCTTGTATTGCATCACAAAAGACTACTTTATATGGATTAACAAAGAAGAAGAAAGCGTTCAAGTACTCAATCAAGGCTATGGACGGCGCTGTTAAGTATCAGATTCAATATTCACTAAGCAAGAAGTTTAGTAAGAAGAAAAAATATAAGACAAAAATTAAGACAGTAGGAGCTGCTACTTCAGATGAGAAGAACGGTACTATTAAGAAACTTAAGAAAAAGAAGAGATACTATGTACGTGTAAGAGCAATCAAGCAATTCTTAGGAAAGAATTATTACTGTGCATGGAGTGCGAGACAGTCAGTTAAGACTAAAAAATAATTAGATATTGTTTATTGATGTTTGTGGGGAAGAATATTTAAAAAGGATACGGATGATATTATGAAAATTAAAAAACGAATTATAGCAATTGTATTATCATTAGTATTGGCAGTGGGCGGATTATATTTTGCGGCGCCAAAGGAAACGGAAGCTGCCACAGATTTTACTATCACATCGCCTATAGATGGGCAAATGAAGGCTGCGGGTTCATTTGATATCAAATGGGAGGATGCTTCCTCCATTAAACCAGTTAGTAGTTATGATGTATTTATTGATGGTAGTTTGGTTAAAAATACTACTGACACTAAATATGAGTTTTACACTGTTAAAGTTTATTATCACAAAGTATGGGTAAGAGCTAATTTCAAAGATGGTTCTAATCATTATACAAGAACAGTTAGATTTGGCGTTACTAAGAAAGGTTTAGCTGTAAACGAAAATATGGGAAGAGCTGTCAATCCAATCGAGATGGGAATAGGATGGTATTATAATTGGGGCTTGAACCCATTTGCATCAACTTTTGCAGGTGGAAAATATAATAATATTGATTATGTTCCAATGATTTGGGGAGACACTAGTCCTACTTTGATACAGAATAGAGTTAAAACGGCTGCAAATAATGGATATAAATATATCCTTGGATTTAACGAACCTGATATAGGATGGCAACAAGGCGGATGTAATATGGAACTAAACAGAGTGGTAGAACTCTGGCCAAACTTTATGGGGAATGGTATAAAAGTTGGTTCGCCTGCCTACAGTCTTGGAGGTTTAAATAGTCAAGATCAATTTGTTGGATTTATGGCAGCGGTAGAGAATAATGTTGATTATGTTTGTATTCATTGCTACCCTGATGGATGGAATGGCGGAGAATCAATGGCTACTTGGCTTTTGAATGATATATGTAAAGCGCAATATAATAAATATCACAAACCAGTTTGGATTACTGAATATTCAACAACTGGAAATAATATTACTCAAGCAGGTACAGCCTCGTTTGTAAAGAGTTTTAATTCTAGAGTAAATGAAGCAGAGTATGACTTTATTGAAAGACATTCATTCTTCTCATTTAACGCTGCAAACAATCAGGGAGGACTTTGGAATCATTCCACAGGAGCTCTTTCAATTTCTGGAGAAGCATATAGAGATTATGGAAATCCAGAAGATGATTATGTAACAGGACCCGAGGTTAACCCTAGAGATGCAATTGAAACTACTACACCTAAACCAACTACACCACCTACCACCACACTTAAACCATACTCAGACATTGAGGCTAATCTAGATGTGCCACAAGACGAGTGGGGAGCATTTGGAAACTATGGTGTTTATACTGGTACTTGGGAAGGATCAAATACTGCTAAGGTAGGAGTAGATTCTAAAGACCCATCACATATCGTAGTTAAAAGAACAGATAATACTTACACAAATGCATGGTTAACTCAAGTTAAACTAGAGCTTCCAGGATTAGATCCAAATGCAGAGTATACATATGAATGGCCTATCGTATCTAAGGTTAAACAGGGAACGCTTGTATCTTCAAATGGTACAGATGGAGATAATAACAGGACATATTTAAATGGCCAAGATCAAGTGTTAAAAGGAAAAACTGAAGTATCAAGTGAAGGTATGCCTCAAATAACAGTTGGATTGGGTTGGATTAATAATACAAATCAGATTAGTTTCTATATGCCAATAGTTAAAGACAAAGATGGAAATAGAGTTTATCCAAAAGATTTACCAACTACTGTAGCGCCTACCACTGTAGCACCTACCACTGTAGCACCTGTCACAAAGACTCCTACAGTTAAGCCTACCTCTAAAATTAAAAAACCTGGTAAAACTAAAATAAAAAAGGCTAAGAATAAGAAGAAGAGAAAGATTAAACTTACTCTTAAGAAGATTAAAGGTGCAAATGGATATCACATCAGATATTCGGATAGTAAGAAATTTGATGGCTACTGGGAGAAGTATACAAAGAAAGTTAAAGTTACTCTAAAGAAGTTAGATAAGGGTACTAAGTATTACATTAAAGCAAGAGCTTATAAGAAAGTGAACGGTGCTCTCATTTACGGCAAGTGGAGTAAGAAAAAGAAAGTTAAAGTTAAAAAATAACACTAAAGAAGAAGCCTAGAGATAGGCTTCTTCTTTAGTTAAATGTGTGAGCAGTTTGGTTGACATGCCAGTGGTAGAATGTTAATATTATAAGGTATTAAACATAGTAGAGGCTGCGCTTGATAAGAGTAAGTTATAGGATGCACCTAAGCAGTTGAGTATAACTGAAAGGAGAGAGCGCCGAAGGATAACTGTAGGATTGTTGTCCTGGGCATAAGATGAATAATCTTATGACTGTCATCAAAAGGATGGAGAGCTACTTATGATTTTTTGAAAAAGGAAGCTCTGAAGAATGAGCTTCCTTTTTTATAAGATAAGTACACTATTGTTTAAAATAAAATTTTAGGAGGACATAGAAATGTCTATATTCAAAGGAGCAGGTGTAGCTATTATTACACCATTCAAAGAAAACGGAGATGTTAACTTTGACGAATTCGGAAAACTAATTGAGATGCAGATTGAAGGCGGAACAGATGCCATTATCGTTTGCGGAACTACAGGTGAAGCGTCCACTATGAATGATGACGAGCATCTAGCTACTATCAAGTACTGTATCGACAAGGTAGCTGGAAGAATCCCAGTGGTGGCTGGTACAGGTTCTAACAGCACAAAAGAAGCAGTAAATCTATCTAAGCAGGCAGCTGAGTTAGGAGCAGATGGACTTCTTTGTGTCACACCTTACTACAACAAGGCTACACAGGAAGGTCTTTATCAATACTACAAAGCAATTTCAGATGCTGTAGATATTCCAATCATTATGTATAACGTGCCAGGACGTACAAGTACAAATATCCAGCCTGAGACTGCAGTTAGAATAGCAAAAGAAGTAGAAAACGTAGTTGCTATTAAAGAAGCTTCAGGTAATATTGCACAGGTTGCAAAATTGGCTTCATTAGCTGATGGTTGTCTAGATATTTATTCAGGCAATGATGATCAGGTATTGCCTCTAATGTCACTTGGTGGAATTGGTGTTATTTCTGTATGGAGTAACGTTGCTCCAAAGCAGGTTCATGATATGACAACAGCATTCCTAAATGGTGATGTTGAGACTGCTAGAAAACTTCAACTAGACGCTATCGATTTGATTGGCGCACTATTCTGTGAAGTAAATCCTATTCCAGTTAAGGCTGGTGTAAATATGCTTGGGTTTAATGCTGGTTCACTTCGCGCACCTCTAACAGAGATGACAGACGCCGGCAAAGAGCGCTTGAGAAAAGCAATGGAAGACTACGGTATTCTATAAAATAATAAAAGGAGATATGGTTTCAAACCATTTGGAAATATGACAAGAGTAATAATGCATGGCTGTAATGGTCATATGGGAAAAGTTATATCTGAATTAGTGGCTAATGATAACGATATCGAGATAGTAGCTGGTATAGATCTAAATACAGAAGAAAACTTTGGATATCCTGTGTTTGCAAACATAATGGACTGCGATGTGGAAGCAGATGCTATTATAGATTTTTCTGTAGCAGTGGCTGTGGATGCGCTACTAGACTTCGTCAAAGAAAAAGGTATCCCAGTAGTTCTTTGTACAACAGGTCTATCAGATGAGCAGCTTAAAAGAGTGGAAGAAGTATCAAACGATGTGGCAATTCTAAAATCAGCAAATATGTCACTTGGAATCAACACACTTATGAAACTTTTAAAGATGGCTACAGAAGTTTTGGCTGACAGAGGATATGACATAGAGATTGTTGAGAAGCATCACAACCAAAAACTAGATGCCCCAAGTGGTACAGCTTTGGCTTTGGC
Organism: uncultured Eubacterium sp.; assembly: GCA_905235555.1. Classification (GTDB taxonomy): domain Bacteria; phylum Bacillota; class Clostridia; order Lachnospirales; family Lachnospiraceae; genus Eubacterium_G. The sequence goes on along the minus strand of CAJOMD010000015.1, from coordinate 15,725 downwards.
GGATGTTATAAACGAGACAAAAGATAATAGATATGAATATGTTTTTGACAGAAGTCAGAAACGTGAGAAGAGAGTAGATAACGAGATTGGAATCTCAGCAGTAAGAGGCGGAACTATCGTGGGACAGCACGATGTTATTTATGCTAGTACTGATGAAGTGATTGAGATTCAGCATACTGCATACTCGAAGGCGGTCTTTGCGAAGGGCGCAATAGACGCAGCTAAATTCCTAGCCGGCAAAGGCCCAGGAATGTATGATATGAGTGATGTTATAGACTAATATAAGGCACGATGTAATTAAACGTCGTGCTTTTTTCTTAAATATGATAGAATTAATACAGTATGAATTTTGGAGGCATTTATGAAAAAGATTAAAGTATGTGCAGCTACACCAAATATTACTGTGGCTGATCCAAAAGCAAATGCAAAAGAAATTATTAGGATTTCAAAAAATGCTGGAAAGAAAGGTGCGAAACTGATTGTGTTTCCAGAACTTTCTTTGACGGGGTGTACTTGTGGAGATTTGTTCTTCCAAGATACATTGCTAGAGAGCGCCATGGAAAATCTAAAAGTGATAGCAGAGAAGACTAAAGATGTTAAGGCTGCTATCGTATTTGGTCTACCTATTATGATGAACCATGATCTTTATAATGTGGCAGCTGTTTTGTATAAGGGTAAACTTTGTGGTTTTGATATCAAGAATAAAACACTTTGGGATGCATACGGCGATGAATTTAGATGGTTTAGAGATAGACTAGGTGGAAAAGTTAAGGATATAGGATTTTTCCCTTGTTCTTTGAAAAATAAATCCGGAAAACTAATTGATAATATGTCTGGTGGTTACGATTTAGATATAAGTGAAAACCTACGAATTGATTTTAAAAGACAGCTAGGTTTTACTCTAGGTGTTGGAATAGGAAATGATGGTGAAGGAAAATACTATGAAAGCTCATATAAAGGAGAAGAAGTAGATATAATTGCTCAACTTGGTGCTAGAAGAAAAGTGGTGGATGAAGACACAGAAGATTTTGTGCAAAACGTTGCTTATAATTCTAATGCTCAGGTGGTTTATGCTGAAACGGGCGATGGGGAGTCTACTACGGACTTTGTCTTTGCCGGAGAAAGCGCGATTGCCAGTGAGCACACTATGTATAAGAAATCCACTCCGTTTAAAAATCAAGTGATAATGGCAGAAGTAGATATAGATGAGAAGAAGGATGCGTTAGTTAAAAATAAAAGCACACAGACGAAGGGGCTCAATCCATTTATTCCTGACGATGAGCGTGAGAAAACAAAGATGTGTAAAAATATTTTGAAGATTCAGTCTAAGGCTTTGGCAAAGAGAATGAAGACTATTGGTGCCGACAAATTAGTAGTGGGCATATCTGGTGGACTTGATTCTACTTTGGCGCTGATTGCATGTGTGAATGCTTGCGATGAGCTAAAGATTAATCACAAGAATATTATCGCAATCACAATGCCAGGTTTTGGAACTACTAGCAGAACACATGATAATGCTAGTAAGATGATGAGATTTTACGGCGTTACAAAGAAAGAGATTGATATCACTGAATCTGTGAAACAACATTTCGCAGATATAAAACACGGTATTAGAAATAAGAATGCTACATTTGAAAATGCACAAGCTAGAATGCGAACAATGATTTTGATGGATGTAGCTAATGATAATAATGCTTTGGTAGTAGGAACTGGAGACTTCTCAGAACTTGCTCTTGGATGGTGTACATATAATGGAGATCATATGGCAATGTATAGCATAAATGCTAACATTCCAAAGACAGTGATAAGAGAAGTGGTAAGTTATGAGGCGGATAGAATTAAGAATGAACGTTTGAGTAAGATCCTTAAAGACATTGTAGATACACCAGTCAGTCCAGAGTTACTTCCTGGAAAGAAAGATAAGATTGCGCAAAAGACAGAAGATATAGTGGGCCCATATGAGTTACACGATTTCTTCTTGTATGAATTATTGTATCTAGGCAAAACACCAAGTGAGGTGTTATCAGACTCAACTGTTAACTTTATGAAACAGTACAAGCCTGATGTTATTAAGCACTGGCTAAAGGTATTTATTAAGAGATTCTTCTCACAACAGTTTAAGAGAAATTGTAGTCCAGATGGACCTCAAGTATTCTCGTTTGGATTTTCACCAAGAGGTGGTTTTATGATGCCATCGGATGCATCGGCCCAAGCTTGGCTAGATTATTTAAAGTAGTACTTAGTTTTTGAACGTATATATAAATATAATTTAGGAGGATGTTATGAAAAAGAAAAATAGAATTATTGTTGCACTTATTGTAGTGGTGGTAGTGCTGATAGTAGTGCTAGCATTTGTTCTTGGAAGAAAAACTAGTAAAGAAGAAGTTACTAATGCTCCAACATTTGCACCTACTCAAGCACCGCAAACAGTTGCTCAAACAGTAAAGACCGATATTGATTCATCTGACATCCAGGTAGTTAAAAAGTATAACTTTTATGACGAAGATGATTTTAAACTTGTATTAGTTTTACAGAACAATGGAAAAGCAGATGCAGCCGTAGCAGTGACTGGAAAAATTTTTGACGGAGCAAATGCCACTATTGGAACCGAAAGAGAGTCTATCTTTATGGATGCTGGCTCAAAGTCAGTTGTTAGCTTTGACTTTGACACAGAGGGTGTAAAAGTAAAAGATGTGGATTACAAGATTTCAGCTGCACCAGCTACTAAAATTAAGCCTGGGCTTAAAAACATTATGTACAAGAAAAATGTAGGCGGCAATATTGTGAATGTTACATCTAAAAACGAAGGCGATTTTGATTTGCAAGGAGTAGAAACACATGTATTGTTCTATCAAAAAGGTGACCTAGTAGATGTTGAAAGTGAAGACTTGATAGAGAATGATTCTGAAGTCTTTGTGAAGGGCGCTGAGGTAAAACAATCATTTGATACAAGAGAGCAGTTCAATAAAGTTGAAATTTACTACTCTCAAGACCTAGATAAACCAGATGCAGAAGATGATGATTAAATAATAAAAACACCAGTTGTTAATTCAACTGGTGTTTTTATATAAATAGTTCAGTTACGAACACGACTATACAACTAGCTACCGCTGTTATAAATAAGTTTGGTTTTTTCCAAGCGACTATAATGGCTACTATCAGTGCAAGTGTGCCAGAAATCCAAGACTGTGTTGCATTTATGATAGCCGGGAATGTCATAACTGAAAGTGTGACATATGGCACATAGTATAAAAACGATCTTATATATTTGTTTTTTATTTCTTTTCTAATTAACGTTATTGGCAAAACTCTAATTAAGTATGTAACTATAGTCATTAGAAGGAGTGTAATATAAAACTTACTGTTCATTTGGTACCTCCTTCACAGGCTTAATCGCCGAAAAGACTCCTGCAATTACAACAGTTAATATAATAATCTTAATGCCGCTATCTATTTCTTTAATCACAGGAATAACAGAAAGCAAGTAGCTTGCAGCAAAACTTACCACGATGACAGCTGCTATCACTTTGTTTTCCTTTCCCTCAGGAATAATGATTGCAATAAACATACCATACAAACCAACGCAAAGTGCACTGATCACACTATTCGGCAAAACATTGCCCAGCGCTACACCAAGAGCAATACCCACTACCCAACCAGGTGAAGCCACACTCGCCATACCAAAAATGTAGTATGGATTAAGTTTTCCTTCGACAGCGATGGCTGCGCCAAAAATCTCATCAGTAATAAAGTATCCCATAATAAGACGCTTCCAAACAGGAGTGTCCTCAGGTATCTTTTGACTTAAAGCACATGACATCAAAAGGTATCTAGCATTAGCCACCATCTCCATCAAAACCATTACTAAAATAGTAGTGCTTGCGCCAAAGAGAGTGATGAAAATATACTCTCCAGCAGATGCGTGGAGTCCAAAACTCATAAGTGCAGACTTAATAGCAGAAATCTTGGCTTTTTTGGCCTGAATGCCTAGAGCAAAAGCTACAGCAAAATAACCAAGCCCTATTGGTATGCCTGTTTGAAGTCCTTTTATGTATGCTTTTTTGTTTGAATGTTCCATAATGTAATCCTTTGCGCAAAGAATATAATAATACATTTTCGCTTAATTAACAAATCAAATGTACCATTTATTGGACGTCTATTTATGGTATAATATTAGACAGTGAGGGCACAGAATGTTAAATTTTATTATTGGAACCGCAGGTAGCGGAAAATCGTATAAGTTACAGCAAAAGCTAATAGACGAATCTATTAAAAATCCAGATAGTAGATTCGTTCTTTTGGTGCCTGATCAATATTCACTAGAAGCACAAAAGGAGATTTTGGATAAGCATCCAAATAACGGAGCATTTAATATTGAAGTTTCTAGTTTTAACCGCTTAGCTTATGAAGTGCTTGATGAGCAGGGATTTGGCGAAGCTAGGCTGATGACTGATTTGGCTAAGACTATATTGGTTAGAAAGTGTTTGATAGATTGTAAAGATAATTTAGATGTATTTAAGGGCAAAGTAAACATGCCTGGATTCACAGATAAGATGAAGTCTGTCATCAACGAACTAGGTCAGTACAATATCAGTCAGGATAAACTAAAAGAGATTATTGAAAAGAGTGATGATCTACTAAGTAAGAAATTGGAAGATGTTTTCAAGGTGAGAGAACGTTTCAATAGTTATGTTACAGAAAAGAATCTAACTACTGATGAATTGCTAGATAGATTTATGAAGTGTATTCCTAATTCAGATATTATTGAGAATACTTATATCTACATAGATGGATTTACAGGTTTTACACCTATACAGGAAAGAGTGATAGAGGGATTAACTAGAAAGGCTAAAGATGTTACAGTGACAGCCACCATACCTGTAGATGAATTTAAAAATACATCAGATTTAAGAAGTGATGATTTATTCTATTTAGGAAAGAATACAGTCAAACATCTAAGACGTTTTGCCGCGGACAACGGACTAGAGGGCGATATTGATTTGATAGAGGATAATGATGGTAATCCTAGAAGAATCCAGGATAATGATGCGCTTTCATTTGTGTCTAGAACTATATTTGGACAGAGTGCAGAAAAGTATGGTAAAGAGCAGGATTCTATAGAAATTCACGAGGCAGATTCGTTTGAAAACGAGGTTTTAACAGTTATTAAGCGTATTGAGCGATTAGTGAGGTCTGGAGGCTACAGATATAGGGATTTTGCCATAATTACGGCTGATTTAGAGAGTTATTATCCATATTTAGACAAAATTACACGCAAATATAAAATACCTGTATTTATCGATTATAAGCGTAGAACAGGCATGAATGCTTTTGCAGATTTGATTGTAGCCTTGGTTAGATTAGCACGTCTAAACTTCTCATATGATTCACTTTTTCATGTCTTGAAAACTGGTCTTACGCCTATCAGCGAAAGTGATATAGATTTTATTGAAAATTACATTCTTACTTTCAAACGAACTTCATTTAACAGTTTTGCTCAAGAGTGGAAAAGACCGTTAAAACGATTTGAAATGGATCGTGTAAATGAAATAAGAAAAAATATTTACGAAATATTCAAGCCATATATGAGTGTTATGAGAAATTCTAATTCTACAGTTAGTGATTACTGTAAGAGTGTTTATGATATTCTCGTTGCATTTGATATTGATAAGCGTGTGGATGAATATGTAAAAACATTCCACGAAGAAGGAAACTATGCTTTAGAAGAAGAGTATAGTCAGATTTATTCTGCCATAGTTAGATTGCTTGAGACTATCGAGAATACTATGGGCGATGAAAAGATCACTTTAAATGATTTTGAAAAATTGATTGTTAGCTCTATAGAGTCATTGAAGATTGGTATTATCCCTCCAGGAATCGATGATGTGATGGTGGGTGATATCGAGAGAACTCGTCTCAAAGATATAAAGAAAATTATTTTCTTTGTGGGAGCAAACGATGGAGTCATTCCAAATACTTCAAATCCAGCTACTATAGTGAACGATGCTGATAGAGAAAGATTAAAAGAAAATGGCTATGAATTGGCTCCTACCACCAAGGATAATGTCTTTAAGCAAATGTTCTATTTGTATATGCTTCTCGCTAAACCTACAGAGAAGTTTGTTGTTTCATTTAGCAACCAAGACAAAGACTTCAAACCTCTTAAACAGTCATACTTTTTTGACATGTTAAGAACTATTCTAAATAAGACTGGTACCATTTTGGACAGTGAAACTGAAAACAAAGTGGAAGATATAGTAAATGCAAATGTTGCGTTGGATTTCTTGGCGAAGAGGGGAAGAGTGATTAAGTATTCTCAGGATGAAAACGAAAAGAATCTTTATTCGTCACTTAAGAATTACATGCTCCAGAATGAAGTGGAAATAGATGCAGTCCATCTAATGAATGATGGATTGAAATTTGAATATAAAGAACGTGGTATAGAAACATCGCTAGCTAAAGATTTATATAAGCCTAAAGAAGATATTAAAGTAACTGAAGCTCAGCAGTTTATTAATTGTCCATATAATCATTTCTTAAATTATGGACTGAATTTAAAAGAACGTGAATACTACCAGTTTGATAACTTGCAAAAGGGAAATATAGAGCATGACATTTTGGAGAGATTCTTTAAGTCTGTAAATAAAAACAAAATTGATTTGAAGAATGTAGACCAAAAGGAAATTGATCAAATACTTGATGCTGCCGCTAAAGAAGCTTTTGAGTGTGAAACAGCGGGTGATTTTATTAAGACTGATTCATCTAAAGAATTTTTAAAACACCAGCTCACTAACATTGCAAAAGAAAGTGTAAATGTTCTTATTAAACATCTTCAAAGAGGTAAGTTTGAAGTGTCATATTTGGAGGAGCGTGTTCCCGGTGGTAAAGCAGACCGTGTTGATAGATATGAAGATGGTAATGATATTTACGTAAAAGTAATAGATTACAAAACTGGAAGCAGTGTTGGTTTTAGTTTTGGTGAGTTGATGTATGGAAAGAATATGCAAGTATTCGTATACCTTAAGGATGCTTTGAGAAGAGAACTTGAAAACAATCCAGGTAAGAATGTTATCCCTGCAGGAGCGTTCTATTTTAGAGCGAGAGAAAACTATGTAGGTAGATCTAATGGAACTGAAGATATGTCTGGCAAACAAATAGAAGAGCAAAATATTTATAGTGCTTTTAAGATGGCAGGCCTTTTGAATAAAGAGGCTATTAAGGTCTTTGACGAAGAAAACAAACCTGAAGAAACAATTAGTCTGCCTGCTAGCAAACCAGAAGAGGTGATGTTCGACACAGAAAACTATATGAAACTCCTTGATTATGTAGATGAAAAAATTGAAGATATAAGAGGAGATATAAAACATGGCTATATAAAAGTGGAGCCTTACGATAGAGCATGTGACTTCTGTTCTTATCAAGGTGTTTGTAGAAAAGAAATGGGTAATGTTGAATATAAAAAGGCTGAGAGTATGAATGCACAAGATGTCATTAATATATTGAATGGAGAAGAAGATGGCGCAGATTCCATGGACTAAAGATCAAGAAAAAGTAATAAATACGAGTGGAAAAGACATATTGGTGGCTGCCGGAGCCGGTTCTGGTAAGACCGCTGTATTAGTCGAGCGCATTATTAAAAAGGTAACTGACCCTAATCATCCAGTTGATATCGACAAGTTTTTGATAGTTACATTTACTAAGGCTGCTGCAGCGCAGATGAGGGAAAAGATTAGAGAGAAACTCTATGAACTATCATTTAAAAATCCTAAGGATGAAAATCTAAAGAGACAGTTATCTTTAGTTCATACTGCCAATATTTCAACTATTGATAGTTTTGCTAAGAAGGTTGTATCTACTAATTTTGAAAAGCTCGATATTGATCCAAACTTTAGACTGATGGAGAAAGAAGAGTCTGATTTGCTCTTAGAAGACTATATAGAAGAGACAGTGGATGAAATGTTTGAAGAGTTCAATCAGGATTTTATGGATGCTATGTCTCAGTTGGCGAAGGGAGATGTCTCTACTGATGTAGTTAATAAGGTATCTATCATAGTTAAAAAAGCCAAAAACCAAGAGTATCCTGTTAGATGGCTGGCTGATGCTATTGATAAAAACTATTGTGAGACAGTAGAAGACTTTAATCAGAAAGAGTTTGTAAAAAACATTGTTGCCGAATTTGAAAAATATAAAGAGTTTAGTGATGATTTGTGGACAGCACTCAATGATGTAGAAGAAAATGAAACTCCAACAGAGATTATGGTTGGAGTATTAGAACAAATCAATAGTATATTACCAAAGCTAGAGGTGGCTTCTACATACAACGATTACCGAAATGCCATTTTATCCTATGGTGAACAAAAGGGAGTTACTCAGTCTAAAGGTTATTTTACTGATTTGAAAGAACACCATGATAAGTTGCTAGCATACATTAAAACTTTTGTTGGAACCAAAAGATATCCAAAGTATTTCCCTTCTGCAGAAGAAGCCATGGCGGATGTTAATAAGAGTCAAAAGACAGCTAATGTTCTTTTAGAGATTGCTATTAAGTCATTTGAAAAAAGCATGGAAGAGAAGAAGCGTATTTGTGCATATGACTTTAGTGATGTAGCACACTTTGCCATAGACATTCTTTGTGTACCGGGAGAAAATGGACCAACTGCCAGCGATACAGCAAAAAAAATGGCAGAGAACTTTGAAGAAATACTGATTGACGAGTATCAAGATAGTAACTATATCCAGGAATATATGTTGTTTGCCTTGTCGAAGGGACAAGGTATTAACAATGTATTTATGGTGGGCGATATTAAACAGAGTATTTATCGTTTTAGATCAGCAGAGCCTAAAATCTTCCTTGAAAAACTAAGTGACTTTGAAGAGGAAAACGCTGAACATACTAGAATCATCCTTGGTAAAAACTTCAGAAGTAGGCCAGAAGTGATTAAATTTACTAACTTTGTCTTTGATGAGATTATGAACAAAGATGTAGGTGGAATAAATTACAGTGATGGTCAAAACTTGGTTCAAGGTGCCGAGTATTATAATGAATCTTTAAACAGTGGTAAACAGGATAATAAAACTGAACTTATTTGTGTGCCTAGTCAGGATGGTATTTCAAGACATGAGGTAGAAGCTAACATCATTGCTAGAAAAATTCTGAATATGATGGATGAGAAGACTGGCCTAAAGATTACTGATGAAAAGGCTAATAAAAGGTCACTTAGATACAATGATATTGTTATTTTGACTCGATCACCTAAGACAGTAGTTGATACTTACTTAAGAGTTTTAGAAGAGTACGGAATCCCTGTGTATGGTGAAAAGAGAGATGGCTTTTATGAATCAACTGAGATTAAATGTATTCTAGATTTCTTGTCAGTTATAGATAACCCTAGGCAAGATATTCCTTTGGCGGGGGTTATGACTAGCGCGTTCTATCATTTTGACGAAAGCGAACTTGGCTATATTAGATTAGTACAGCCAAGGGACACTTTATACCAGGCAGTTAAGAAGTATGCCGAAGAAGGAACGGACCAAGAGCTAAAAGATAAAATTAATGCCTTCTTAGCCTCTCTAGAGGACTATAGAGACAAAGTAAAATATATGTCAGTGTATGAGTTTATCAATTATTTCCTAGACTCAAGTCACTTTGATTTATATGTTAGAAGTTTGCCAGCAGGCGCTAAGCGTATTCTCAATGTAGATATGCTTAAAGAGATTGCGTATAAATATGAAAATTCTTCTTACAGATCGCTTTTCAATTTTGTTCGTTATGTGAATAAGAGTATCGACAATAATAAAGAGATAGGTGAAGCGTCAAATGTGCATGAAGATGACGATGTGGTTAGAATAACAAGTATTCACCAGAGTAAGGGGCTCGAGTACCCTGTTGTAATATTATCAAATGTGGCTCCCGGTGGTAGAGGAGGAAGCAAAGAAAATACATATTTAGTAAATAGCGATGGTGATATTGGGCTCGATGTTTTGGATACTGAGAACAAGACCAAAACGGACACATTACTTGAAAGATACATTGTGGAAACTGAAGATGAGCAAGAAAAAGCAGAAGAACTTAGAATCCTCTATGTCGCTATGACTAGAGCGAAAGAGAAACTAGTCATCACTGCTATTAAGCGTGCGAAGAAAATAGAAAATAAAGATTTTAAACCTATAAGCCAAGTTAACAAAAAAGAAGCAATACTTGGCACTAGTGATTTCTATCAAATGATTGCCCCAGTATTGGGCACTGAGATTTATGATGAAGTGCCGGACTTAATAAATGCTGAGAGTGAACCAGAGAAGATAGATAAAGATTATTACAGAGTAGAAATGTATCCGACTATTGAGAGTTTTCCATTTGTTGGTCTAATAGAAGACAAATCTATGGATGATTTGAAACTGAAGTCTGATGATGAGATAACAAATAAGATTATTGAGAATTTCAAACATAAATACGAATATAGAAAAGAAGCTAAGCTTCGTGCAAAGATGAGTGTTACAGAGATCAAACGACGCCTTAATGGTGAGTTTGTGGATGAGGATGCAAAATATTTTATTCCGAATAGAAGCACAAAGGGTAAGCCTAACTTTGTAGAAGAAGAAAAGAAGAGTGGACTAACAGGTGCAGAACGTGGTAATGCATACCATAAGGTTTTTGAGTTGCTTGATTATTCTAAGGATGTGACTGATGAAAAGGTGGTTAAAGAATTCTTAGATCAGTTAGTGAGTGAAAACAAATTGACAGAAGAAGAGAGAGACTCCGTCAAAGAAGCAAAGGTAATCAAGTTTACCACAAGTGATATTGGAAAACGAATGAAAGCAGCTTTCGATAGAAACGAGTTATATCGTGAGCGCAAGTTCTTACTACAGGTGGATGGTGAGTTTATTGAAAAAGTTCAGGGCATTAATACTGATGAGACTATGATTGTTCAAGGTATTATAGACGCATGCTTCATGGAAGATGGAAAGTATGTAATTGTAGATTACAAAACTGATTCAGTAAAAGAACTTGGCGAGTTAGTAGATAAATATAGTTCTCAGTTAGATGTTTATGAAAAAGCAGTAAATCAAATAACTGATATGGAAGTATCCGAAAAGATTATCTATTCAGTTTCGCTAGGAAAGGAAACAAAAGTATGATATTCCCAAAACATATAGAAAAAGGTGACATTATAGGAGTGTGCGCTCCATCAGGTGGTGTGACAGAGGACATCAAGATTAAGCGAACAAAGAATGGTGCACTAAATCTTAGAAATGCAGGGTACGAAGTGACATTCTCTGATAGTGTATTTAAGGCAGACGAGAGAGGAGTCAGTGCCAGTGGTAAGACACGCGCTGATGAGTTCAATGCGCTTGTAAATAATGATAGAGTGAGTGCGATTATCTCTGCCGGAGGTGGAGACTTTTTATTTGAGATGCTAGAGTATGTGGATTGGGAGGCTTTGAAGCAAAATCCAAAGTGGTTCCAAGGATATTCTGATAATATGACTCTGCTTTATCCGATAGTTACTAAGTGTGATATAGCGGCTGTTTATGGTTGTGGTATTAGAGAGTTTGGAATGAAGCCTTGGGAAAAGTGTGTAAAAGATGCAGTTGGAGTTTTGGATGGAAGTGTATCAAAACTTGATTCATATGATTTTCATGAGACAGAGAGACATGAGTATGTGACTGGTCTAGAGGGTTATTTCAATGATCAAGAAACTATATGGGTAAACGGAAAAGGTGAAGATAAAGTTGAAATGTCAGGAAGACTGCTTGGTGGTTGTCTTGATGTTTTAGTATTCCTTATTGGCACAAAGTATGACGGTACAAAAGAGTTTATAAGTAAGTATGCAGATGATGGAATCGTTTGGGCGCTAGAGAGTTTTGCTATGGCAGATGTTGATATGGTTACACATCTATGGCAGATGAAAGAATTAGGCTACTTTGAAAATGCGAAAGGATTTGTTTTTGGTAGACCTTGCATGTATGAGCATTGGACATATGATGAGTATAAAGATGCTGTAATGTCTATTTTGAGTGAGTTGAACGTGCCTGTGGTTTTCGATGCAGACTTAGGCCATATGGGTCCGCAGTTCCCTTGGGTTATGGGCGCGAAGGCTAAAGTAAAATCTGAGGTCGGCAAAGGCACATTAGAATACCTAGACTAATTTATTGAATACAATTAAAAATTATATTAAAATAATAATGATGAATAGTACGGAATAAAAATGTGGAGGTTGTTATGAGCAAAACCATATTAATAGTGGAAGATAATGATAAACTTAGAAAAACGGTTAAAGAGTTTTTAGAGTTTAACGATTATCTAGTATTAGAAGCAGTGGACGGCGAAGAAGGTGTCGCACAGTTTGAGGAGTATATAGAAGATATCGATTTAGTTCTTCTTGACATTATGCTACCTGGAATTGATGGACAGGAAGTGTTGAAAAAGATTCGCGAAGTGTCCTCTGTTCCTGTCATTATGATGACAGCTAAGTCAGGAGATGTCGAGCAGATTAAGAGTTTTAGCAATGGAGTAGATGATTACATTAAGAAGCCATTCCAGTTAATGGTATTGAAAGCTCGTATTGATGCCATCTTTAAACGTGCATCACACATTCCAACAGGTCATATTGAAGAGAAGATGGAACCAATAGAGGCTGGAAAATTAAAATTAGATGTAACTTCTAGAAAGGCTTATATTAACGACAAACTAATGCCAACCACTCCAAAGGAATTTGATATTCTAGTTTACTTGGCAGAGAACGAGAGTGTTGCTTTAAAACGTGAACAGATTTTGGATGCAGTATGGGGACAAGATTACGACGGAACATTTAGAACTGTTGATACTGTTATCAAGCAGATTAGAAATAAAATGGGCAAGAAGTGTCCATATATTAGATCAATTTACGGCGTAGGTTATATTTTTGAGGTAAACGATGATTAAAACTATTAGAGGACGAATGGTCATAATGATGACGCTAACTATTTTAGTGTTAACTATGGCCATTTTTTCTGTTTTCGTTTTATTTGCAGATGATTATTATTACTCAAGAAAAAGAGGAATGATTTCTGATGCATATAAAAAGCTTCAGAAGACAGATGTTTTAATGTTGAATGAAGACAATAAAGCTATTTCACAATATGAAGATGAACGAATCACCTTTATTATTTGTAATAGTAGTTTTGAGCGCGTCTATGTTACCAAGATGGAAAAGAAACCAATAGATGCACAGACTCGTATTGCTAATGACATAGTTGCTAATTTGAGATCTTTTTCATATAAATACAAGAGTAAAGAGACAAGTAAAAGAATTTCAGGTTATGGTAAAAAACTCCAGGATGATGAAGATTACTACATCTATATTTACGAAAGTAAAGAAGCCACAAGTATATTTTTCAATTACTATAGATGGTTTTTCTTTATAGTAGGTGCATTTGTATTAATAACTGGAATTTTAATTTCACTTTATATTGCTAGTCGTTTGTCACGTCCTATCAGAAAGATAGAACAAGCTGCTAGTAAGGCTGTTGATAGTGGATATTCGTTGAATGTAGAAACTAAGCATGATTTTAAAGAAGTAGATTCTTTGGCGAACAGTATAAATAAGATGCTTAAACAAATTAGAACGCAGATGACTGATTTGCAGGATGAGCTTAGTACACAAACTATGGCTGAAGAGGAAAGGCGTGTGTTTATTAACAATATATCGCACGAACTAAAAACTCCTTTGGCGGTGATTTCTAGTCAGATTGAAATGCTTGATTTGATAGAAGACGAAGAAAAGAGAAAAGAATACATTAAATCTATTACTGAAGAGACTGACAGAATGACGGATATGATTAACGATATGATAGTGATGTATGCTACAAAAAGTAATGAAAAAGAATTCTCTATTGAGGAGACTGATGTAGCGGAGTTGGTATGTGAGACACTTGGTAACTATGAAGAGTTGTTTGCCGATAATAATATTGAAATAGAACAAGACTATGACGAAAATTGTATTGCTAGAATTAATACCAGGTATATATCACAGGCTGTTAGCAATTACATTTCAAATGCTATCAAACACTGTAAAGAACCTGGAAAGATTACTGTTAAAGTCAAAAACTCTAATGAGAGTATTAGGATAGAAGTTAGTAATAATGGTGATCCAGTCCCAGATAAATATAAAGATAAGATTTGGGATATGTTCTATTCAAAAGATGACAAGAATAAGAAGAACAAGATGAAGAGTAGTGGAATAGGTTTATCAATTGTTAAGAGTGTTATGAATGTGCATAATGGCGATTATGGATTTGAGAATTTGGATGGCGGAGTGTTGTTTTGGATGGATATTCCAAAGAACCTAAATGAATACACAAATTAATAAAAATTTGAAGAAATAATGTAAAACAACTTGACCTATACTAACTTACGCGTTAGTATAGGTTTTGCATTTTGATAATTACATATCAACCAGTAAGGGCTAGTACTGGTTTCGACAGGGATTTGGAAACTGGGGAAGCGAGTCGTATGGAATGCGTTAAATACCAATTTTAAATTTAAACGCTGATAAGAAATTAGCAATCGCTGCGTAATTTATTCGTGGCAATCTGAGTTTAATGCACCTACACTTTAATTTCAGGTTTTATGTTTATGTAGGAAACGACAAATGCTTTCGCTTCAAAGCATTTGGGCGTATCTAGAAGCTACTTAATTCACTTGGGTGTCTATCTCCGTTTGAATTAGGGAATTTTAATGATAGACTACACTCGTAGAAGCACAGCGGAAAAATTTTTGGACGTGGGTTCAACTCCCACCTAGTCCACTTAAAGTTACTTACTCGAACTTCTGTATAACATCAGAGGTTCGATTTTTTTATACTAAAGTGAGATTGAAATCAATCTCTGAAGAAAATATCATAATGGATACGCAGATATTATGATTGGTTATTTGATTACTATGATGATATAATTTACATATGATAATCACTGCAGGTCAATGTATACTTTTTTACAAAAATATATTATTCACATAGACATTTTAATATTAGTTACAAATCGAAAGGGAGGTAACAGAAATGAAGCACAAAACCGGTACTAAAAAACTCTTAATAGTTTTAATCAGCGCATTGCTAATGGTGTTTGCAATGGGCGCAATTGCATTTGCTGAGGATACGCCGGTTGTGCCTGATACGGCACACTACTATAACAAAGATGGAGAATGGGTGGAAATTCATCGTGGCCCAGGTGAAGACCAGTACAAAATCATTGCTATAGATTGGCTTCCAACCGAGACGCTGACTCTTGACTCGGGTTGGTATCTTTTGATTGGTGGTGGCTCTGTCACATCAAGAGTGGAAGTTAAAGGCGATGTAAAATTCATAATTGCGGGAAACGGTGGAGAGTTGACGTTCGACGGCGGACTTCATGTACCTGAAGGGTCGACCTTGAGCATCTATGGTGAGACAAGAGACTATAGCCAGTCTGGAAAACTCATTGCTAAAGGTGATGAGAATACTGCCGGCATCGGAGGCAACCGCTCAACAGCAACAGATGAGCAAAAGACCGGTACCATCAATATTTACGGTGGTATTGTTGAAGCCACAGGAGGTTTCGCAGGAGCCGGAATCGGCGGTGGCCGCGGATACATTATAGAAAGCACTGATTACAAAAAGGCAAGAGAAGTAGGCGGTGACGGCGGCACTATCAATATTTACACAGGCGAAGTAACGGCTACAGGCGGCCCTGCCGGAGCCGGCCTCGGC
>CAJOMD010000014.1 GCA_905235555.1 uncultured Eubacterium sp. | reverse complement strand
TGCTATCAGTTTTATTTCGGAAGATATTGGAAACTTTATGGAATTGGATGATGAACATGCTATTCTAGAAGTAGATGTCAGGGATGATTGGATAGGAAAAAGAATGGATGAAATTCATATCCGCAAAAAATATGACATCAATGTTTTGGCTGTCAAAAAGGGTGACGATATGAATATGAAAATTGGTCCAGATACTATATTTGAAGAGGAAGATGTGTTAGTAGTTTTAGGGTCAATTAAGAAAATTAAAAAATGTTTTAAATAGTAATCAATAATCCCTCTATGATGTTATAATAGTAAGCGGCGTTTTATTAGTGTGTTACGAAAGGGACGGCTATGAGTAAATTTGAAGTGTCAAAAGGGAATCCGTTAACACTTGGTGCTACAGTGCACTGTGGTTCTGTTAATTTTGCATTTGCACCGAAAGGCGGAAAAGAAGTAGAACTATTGCTTTACAAAAAGGGTGGCAATAGAGTTTCAAAGCGCATTCCTTTTGAAGAAAAAACAGGAAATGTCTTTTGCATGAATGTTAAAGGCATTGATATAAATGAATATGACTATAATTTTAGCGTAGATGGCAAGGTGGTAACTGACCCATACGCAAAGGCTACTGTCGGAAAGAAAGAGTGGGGCGCTGCTCCAAAGCTAGTTAAGGGTGCTTTTGTGGCAGACGATTTTGATTGGAAGGGCGATAAAAAGTTAAATATTCCGTTTGATGAAACTATTATGTATCGTATGCATGTGCGTGGTTTTACCAAGTCAAAGACGTCTAAAGTCAAAAATAAAGGTACATACTTAGGAATCATTGAAAAGATTCCACACCTTAAAAAGTTAGGTATAAATCTAATCGAACTTATGCCGGCTTATGATTTTAATGAGAAAAAAAACAAGGCTTCTACTTCTATGGTTACAAGCAAGTCTATAGCTAACCCGACACTTAACTACTGGGGATATACAGATGGTTATGCATTTGCCCCTAAGGCTTCATTTGCTGCAGGAGAAGAAGGAGCAGAAGTAAACGAGTTTAAGAGCCTAGTTAAGGAACTTCATAGAAATGGAATTGAAGTTTCTATGGAATTTTATTTCACATACGGTACTAGCCCACAGTACATTCTGGATGTGCTTCATTATTGGGTTATGGAATATCACATTGATGGTATTCATATAAATTGTGAAGATACAGTTATGAAGATGATTGAAAGGGATCCACTTCTTTCTAGTACTAAGGTATTCACATACGTTATTCCTATGGCAGATTCTGTTTACGAACAGATTGAAAATAGAAACTTTGCGGACTTTAACGATGACTTTATGGTAGCAGTTCGTAAGTTTGTTAAAGGCGATGAGGATATGTTAGGGGACATCGCTGGAAGAATTAAGAAAAATCCTAATAGTTCAGCAGTTGTAAATTATGTGGCAAACCACAATACATTTACTCTGTATGATGCTGTTAGTTACGATAAAAAGTACAATATGGAAAATGGTGAGAATAATAATGACGGTGCCGTTTACAATTACAGTTGGAACTGCGGTGAGGAGGGCGACACTAAAAAGCGTACTGTTATGGACCTTCGTAAGCATCAGATTAAAAATATGCTATCACTAGTTTTCTTAAGCCAAGGTGTTCCGATGATTTACGCAGGCGATGAAATGTGTAACTCACAAAAAGGTAACAATAACCCTTATTGTTTGGACGGCGAGATTTCATGGACTAATTGGAATACAACAGCCATCGCCAAAGAAATTTTCGAATTTACTAAATCTCTAATTGAGTTTAGAAAGGCTAATAAAGTTTTGCATTTGAGTGAGGAGACAAAGCAGATAGATCACGCATCACTTGGACTTCCTGATTTGTCGTATCACGGCACTCGTGCTTGGGCAGGAGATTTTGCTCACTTTAACAGACATTTGGGTGTTATGTTTTGCGGAGCATATGCCAAATTGGATAAAAGGAAGACTGGACCTAACATTTATATTGCCTACAATATGTACTGGACTCCTATGACATTTGGAATGCCAGCAGCAGGCAAGGGAAAAATATGGGATGTGGCATTTTCCACAGATAAACAGGGTGTGGAAGAGAAGAAGATAGACAAAAATGCTACAGTACCAGCTAGAACTACCACAGTCTTTGTAGCGGTAGATGATAAATAATCATCATCCGCACTAGACTATTGATGAAGACTTGTGGAACGATTTGTGATATAATGCAATGAGTTTTGTAATAAATGGAGGCAAAAATGATTAATGATAAAAAAGTTTTATACAGTGCGATGCAATCCACAGGTACCCTTACATTGGGTAACTATTTGGGAGCATTAAGTAACTGGGTAAAACTATCAGATGAATTTGAAACTTTCTATGCAATTGCAGATTTGCATTCTTTGACGGTGCGTCAAAACCCTGCGGACTTACGTAAGGCTGCAAAGGATCTATATACTTTGTATGTGGCAGCAGGACTAGACCCTGAGAAGAACTGCATTTATTATCAATCACATGTATCAGCTCATGCAGAGCTTGCGTGGATTTTAAATTGCTATACATATATGGGCGAGCTTAGTCGAATGACTCAGTACAAGGATAAATCTGCAAAACATGCTGACAACATTAATGCTGGACTATTTACATATCCAGTTTTGATGGCAGCAGATATTTTACTTTACCAGTCTGAATTAGTGCCTGTAGGCGCAGATCAAAAGCAGCACCTAGAGATAGCAAGAGATATCGCAAATAGATTTAACAATGCATATTCACCTACATTTGTAGTGCCAGAAGCATACATTGGCGAGTCCACTGCCAAGATTATGAGTCTTCAGGATCCGACTAAGAAGATGTCAAAGTCAGACGAGAATCCAAATGCTAGTATCTTGTTAATGGATGATACAGACACTATCATTAAGAAGTTCAAGCGTGCAGTGACAGACTCTGACACAGAGATTAGATACTCTGATGACAAACCAGGAATCAAAAACTTAATTGACATATATTCAAGTGTTACAGGCAAGACTGTAGAAGAAGTGGAGAAAGAATTCGACGGCAAAGGCTATGGCGATTTCAAACTTGCTGTAGGTGAAGCAGTAGCAGATAAGCTAAAACCACTTCAAGACAGATTCTACGAACTACAGAAAGATAAAGCATATATCGAAAAGGTAGTTAAAGAAAATGACGAAAAGGCAGCTTATTTTGCTAACAAGACATTGCGTAAAGTTAAGAAGAAAGTTGGATTGGTAGAACCTGTTAGATAAATAATTGAATCCATAAGCACCCAGTTATTGGCTGGGTGTTTTTTATATGCCTCCATTTTGAAAAAACAGTAAAAATAGATGCACAAAATGGCACAAAGGTCACTTGAAAACTTAAATTCCACTTTGTAAGGGTAAATTCTAATACATAAGCCTTTACTAAAAAACAATATAAATGTTAGATTTATATTGTAACAATCTTTATTATTATGTTATTATATTTATATATAAAGGAGGAAGGAGATGATGACATGTCTAGCGCAACAGCAACTAATGTTTTCATTGGAAGTAAAGAAGCAAAAGAATTAAATATAAAAAATAGAAAAGACGCTCGCAATGTGTTGATAAAAATTGGCGTCATGAACAAAAACGGGAAAATGAAAAAACACATATGTAATGGTGGATATTATGACAAGCGCGACTAATATTGTCAGTATGTATGCTAAACACCCTGCCTATATTATTGGTTTTCACGGTTGTTCAGAAGCAATTTATAATAAAGTTATTAAAGAAAATAAGCCATTACAACCGAGCAATAATACATATGACTGGCTTGGAAAAGGCATTTATTTTTGGGAAAACAACTATCAAAGAGCCGTCGAGTGGGCACGTAATAAGTATAAAGATGATGGGCGAGTAATTGGGGCACTTATTGATTTAGGATTTTGTTTAGATTTAAACGATTTAAGAAGTGCTCCTGAATTAAAGAAGGCATATCAAAGACTGAAAAAGGTATGTTTAGAATTAGGTGAAGAAATGCCAAAAAATCAAAGCGGCGGTTCTAAAACCGACGAATTAAAGAGAGATTTGGATTGTTCAGTTATAGAGATGTCACATCTTTTGAGAGAAATCAAAAAAGAAGTACCATATGACTCTGTTAGGGGATTATTTACCGAAGGAGCAGAAATGTATCCAGGTTCTGGATTTACGGAAAAAGCTCATATACAAGTTTCAATTATTAATCCAAATTGTATAAAGGGGTATTTTTCTCCTCTCGAGTTTAATAATAAATTTTCTTTACCATAAACCAATTGAGTTTAACATTATATATATTTATGGCAAACCATTTATAAAAAACAACCACATCCACCTGAGGGTGCAACCTAGAGCTTTTTGTGAATTACTAAATTCCACCCTAGTGTAACCTCTTAAATATAGGTGTGATGTCAGGTTTATATTTTAATTATTTTAGAAGTTCTGGAGTCAGAATAATGTCGTTTGGTGAGACGGATTCTGATTCTAGAGCTTCTAAAATTTTACGTCCATATATAATTTTAAACATTTCATACGGACTCTTATCTCCTAAACTAGCTCTCTTATATGAGTTGATATGATTCATCATTTTGTTAATATCATCTTGCTTGAATCTATCAAAAGATTTACCTTTTGGAATAATTCTTCTAATAAATTCGTGATTCACTTCAATAGCACCTTTTTGATAAGGACAAGATGCATTGCAATAAAACACTTTAGTTCTATCATTGCCATCACTGTCCTTTTCAATCGCTAAAGGATTAGAAAATTCACTTCCATTGTCTGTTAGTATAACTTTAAATAATCTCTTAAACGTATCACTTCCAAGTCTTTCATATAGATTATCAAATACACTGATAACAGAAGAAGCAGTATTCCTTTCTCTTAAAAACGCAATCATAAACTCAGTTTTAACAAAGTGAACGGTAAGTAATACTTTTCCACCTCGTTCACCAATAACAGTATCTATTTGTACAATTGGTGTGTCAGTATTATTAGATAAGTATTCTTCAAAATCACTATATGTTCTTCCTATTCTGCATCCCTTATCAATTTTAAAACTATCGTGATTGCTGCGTCTTTTCTTAAACCGTACTTTTCTTGGTAAATCAAGGTTTATAGCACTAAATAATCCTTTGTCGAAATAATTATAGATAGTCTTTTCGGAAAACATTATCTCTGACCTATTATTCGCTAGTATGTGATGAATAGAATGTCCTTTCTTTACAAGTGGAGAGATTATATCATCTAATGCTAATAATTCTTTCTCG
Source organism: uncultured Eubacterium sp. (assembly GCA_905235555.1). Lineage (GTDB taxonomy): Bacteria > Bacillota > Clostridia > Lachnospirales > Lachnospiraceae > Eubacterium_G. The sequence goes on along the minus strand of CAJOMD010000014.1, from coordinate 33,617 downwards.
CTAATACACATACCACTTCGACACTCTCTTTTTATATCATCATATTCTTTTTGAGCAAAACTTGCAGAGTATAAGTGTTTTTCTAAAGTGCATTTTTGTCTTGATTTACATCCATTACACACATAAGGTGGTTTTTCTAACTTTTCACATGCATCCTTCTCGTAGTCAGGACAGTGAAGAGAACAAACCTTGCAGTTTTTGCAAATCTTATAGCGACACTTTTTTTTAGAACAAAGGTTAGTATAATCGCACTTTCTTCGATTAACACAATCATTAAATATGCGACCATAACCACCAACTTTCTTAAAATAGATGTGGCCTTTAATTTCTTTAGCAATAGTAGTACAGTCTTTATCTAACTCTCTACCAATAGATTTAAACGATTCATTATCTTTCAACATAGATTCTATCTTAAACCTATCTGCTAAAGTTAAATGTTTATGTTTTGCCATAAAGTACCCTCCTTAAATACCTGGCATCACAAAAGAAGAATATATCACATCAACTTGTAATATTAAACTCCACGTACTCGTTTGTAAGATTAAAATCAACCCTTTACGTGATAAAGGATAGAATTTAGTTTTTCAAATAAGGAAAATGGCACAAAACCCCATTATATAAGGGTTTTCCTTGAATTAAAACACAAGATATAGTATAATGTAGTAGTTAAAATGGCTTAAAATGGGATATTTTCCCAAAATCAATAGAAATGGAGAGTAAAATGGCAAGTAAATATGACGGAAAAGGAAAATCTTACGATGGCGATAGTATTTCGGTTTTGAAAGGTCTAGAGCCAGTTCGTCAGCGTCCTGGAATGTATATTGGTAGTGTTGGAACTAAAGGTCTTAACCACCTAATATACGAAATTATGGACAACTCAGTAGATGAGCACTTGGCAGGATATTGTGACGAAATTTGGGTAACCTTAGAAAAAGATGGAACAGCTACTATCGAAGATAACGGTCGTGGTATTCCTGTAGATATGAATAAGCAGGCAAAGAAGTCTGCCCTTGAGGTTGTTTTTACAACACTTCATGCCGGTGGTAAGTTTGGTACTGGAAACTATAAAATCTCTGGTGGTCTACACGGTGTAGGTTCATCTGTTGTTAACGCGCTTTCTGAGTGGATGGAAGTTTGGGTTAAGAGAGATGGTGTCATTTGGAACCAGAAATATAAACAGGGCAAGGTTAAATCAAAGGTAAAGGAAGTAGGTACTTGCAGAAAGAATGATACTGGTACTAAAGTTACATTCCTTCCTGATTCTGAGATTTTTGAAAAGACTTACTTTAAGGCTGAAGCAGTTAGAAGTAGATTACACGAGACAGCTTACCTAAATCCTGGGCTTACTATTCATTACGAAAACAAGAGGGCTGGTGAAGAAGAGACTGTAGAGTATCACGAGCCAGACGGCATAAAAGCCTTCATCAAAGATCTAGACCATGAAAAAGAAGCAGTGACAGATATCATTTATTTTAAACGCGAGATAGAAGGTATTGAGTTAGAGATTGCCTTCCAATATGTAAATGAGTTTACAGAAAACATCTTAGGTTTCTGTAATAATATCTTCACACAGGAAGGTGGAGCGCATATTACAGGTTTTAAATCAACTCTTACACAGACTATCAATCAGTATGCAAGAGAGTTAGGAAATCTAAAGGATAAAGATGCTAACTTTACAGGTGCAGATGTTCGTAATGGTCTAACAGCGATAGTTGCTATTAAGCATCCTGATCCTAGATTTGAGGGCCAGACAAAGACTAAGCTTGATAACCCTGATGCAGAAAAAGCTACAAAGACTATTGCCAATGAGCAGCTAACTCTTTACTTTGATAAGAACCTAGAGACTTTAAAGAAGGTAATTGAGTGTGCAGAAAAATCTGCCAAAATTAGAAAAGCAGAAGCTAAATCAAAGACCAATATGCTTACAAAGAGCAAGTTCTCAATTGACAGCAATGGTAAGTTAGCAAACTGCGAGAGTAGAAAAGCAGAAGAGTGCGAAATCTTTATAGTAGAGGGTGATTCTGCCGGCGGTTCAGCAAAGATGGCAAGAGATAGAAAAACTCAGGCTATCATGCCAATCAGAGGTAAAATTCTAAATGTCGAGAAAGCTTCTATGGATAAGGTTTTGGCGAATGCCGAAATAAAGACTATGATTAATGCATTTGGCTGTGGTTTCTCAGAAGGATACGGTAATGACTTTGATATTGATAAACTTAAATTCCATAAGATCATTCTTATGACTGATGCCGACGTGGATGGTGCGCATATCGATACATTGCTTTTAACATTCTTCTACAGATTTATGCCAGACTTAATTTCAGGTGGTCATGTGTACATTGCTACACCTCCTCTTTACAAGGCAGTTCCTAAAAAGGGAGAGGGTGAATACCTTTATGATGATAAAGCACTTGAAAAGTATCGTAAGAATCATAAGGGATTTACTTTGCAGCGCTACAAAGGTCTTGGTGAGATGGACCCAGAACAACTTTGGGAGACTACACTTGATCCAAAGACTAGAATCTTAAAGCAAGTAGAAATAGAAGACGCTAAGCTAGCATCACGTGTTACAAATATGCTAATGGGTACAGAAGTAGCACCTAGACGTGACTTCATTTATAAGAATGCCAGAGACGCAGAAATTGATGCTTAAAAAAGATTTGATTACATAATTAATATATATTTAATTAAAAATGAAACTAATTAAATTAGGAGAAAATAAATGTCAGAACAAATAATTAAAACGGAATATTCGGAGGTAATGCAAAAGAGTTACATAGATTACGCGATGAGTGTTATCTGTGCTAGAGCATTGCCTGATGCCAGAGATGGTTTGAAACCGGTTCAAAGACGTGTGCTTTACGCGATGGACCAGCTTCACCTAAATCATGATAAATCTCCTCGTAAATCAGCTCGTATAGTTGGTGATACGATGGGTAAATACCATCCACACGGTGATAGTTCAATATATGAAACTCTTGTAGTTTTGGCGCAGGAGTTTAAGAAGGGGAAAGCATTAGTGGACGGCCATGGAAACTTTGGTTCTATAGAAGGTGACGGAGCGGCGTCTATGCGTTACACAGAGGCTAAACTTCAGAAGTTCACAGAGGATGTTTACTTAGCAGACCTAGACAAGGATATAGTAGACTTTGTACCAAACTTTGACGAGACAGAGAAAGAGCCAGAGGTACTTCCTGTTCGTGTGCCAAACTTACTTATAAACGGAGCAGACGGTATTGCTGTTGGTATGGCCACATCTATCCCTACTCATAACTTGGGTGAAGTAATAGATGCAGTTATGGCATATATGTCAAAGAACAGTATCAGTGTAGAAGAGTTGCTAGAAATTATGCCCGGTCCAGATTTTCCAACAGGTGGAATTGTTGCTAACAAATCTGAACTAAAAGAAATATATGAAACAGGTACTGGTAAACTTAAACTTCGTGGAAAAGTGGAGTTTGAGAAGGGAAAGAGCAGAGGACACGACAAACTAATCATCACAGAAATCCCTTACACTATGATTGGCGCTGGAGTTGGAAAGTTTTTATCAGATGTGGTTTCGCTAGTTGAAAATAAAGTTACTACAGATATTGTTGATATTCAAAATGCCACAAACAAAGATGGAGTGCGTATCGTTCTTGAACTTAAGAAGGGCGCAGATGTAGAAAAAATTATCAACATGCTCTATAAGAAGACAAAACTAGAAGATACTTTCGGTGTGAATATGCTAGCTATCGCTGATGGTAGGCCAGAAGTTATGGGAATTAAGAAACTTCTTAAATTCTATGTGGAATATCAGTATGAACTAGCTACTAGAAAGTATAAGAACTTGCTTGAGAAAGCTTTGGAGCAGAAGGAAATAAAAGAAGGTCTTATTAAGGCTACTAATATTATAGATTTGATTATTGAGATAATCAGAGGTAGTGAGAGCCAGAAACAGGTTAAGGATTGTTTGACTAAAGGTATCACTGAGGGAATCAAGTTTAAGAAGAAAGAGTCACCAGCCCTTGCTGGCAACTTGAATTTCACAGATCGCCAGGCTACGGCTATTCTTGATTTGAGACTTGCTAAGTTGATTGGTCTTGAGATTAAGGCTCTAGAAAAGGAGTACGAAGAGTTAACTGAAAAGATTGCTGAGTACGAAGATATTCTAGAGAATAAGCGTTCAATGACAAAGGCTATCAAGAATGACCTCAAGGCTATCAAAGAAGAGTACGGCGAAGAGAGAAAAACTTCTATAGAAGATGGCAAGGAAGCTGTATTTAACGAAAATGAATTTGTAGAGCAAGAGGTTGTCTTTGTCCAAGACAAATTTGGCTACGCCAAACTTTTAGAACCAGCGGCTTACGATAGAAATATTGAGTCTGTAAATAAAGAGTACAAATATATTTACAGATGTATGAATACAGACAGTGTTTTAATTTTCACTAACACAGGAAATGTTCATCAGGTGAAGGTACAGAGTATTCCTTTGAAGAAGGTTCGTGAGAAGGGAACACCTATTGATAACCTCGGAAACTACTCAAGTGCAGGCGAAAATATTGTTGCGCTATACACATATGATGAAATAAAGGACAAAAAACTCTTATTTACAACAAAATTAGGGCTTATAAAGTTAGTAGATGGAAGCGAGTTTGAAACTAACAGAAAAACTATGGCGGCTACTAAATTGGCAGATGGTGACGAACTAGCTGCTGTAAATATGACTAGAATTTCAGAAAAAGTCTATGATGATGAAGAGTCAGTTGCTATTACTGGTGGTTCTGGTGATGAAGAAGGAATGGAATCTTTGGACTTTGAACAGACTGAACTTCCTATCGACGGTGAAAAGCCACAGGAAGGCGAACTTCAATATACTCGTGAGATTCTTGTTATCCAGACGGACGGCGGTATCTTCCTAAGATTCCCTATAAGTCAGGTTCCTGAGCAGAAGAAGGGTACAAAAGGAGTTATCGGTATTAGACTAAATGATGGCGACTGGGTATCTAACGTATATGTTCTTGATACAGGCGATGACATTACTGTTAAGACTAACGGCAGAAATGTTGAGTTAAGAAAGCTTAAGATTGGTAAGCGTGCGACAAAGGGCGTTAAGGTACGTAAGAAATAATTGTTAGTTGTTTTTGCCAAAACTATTTTAGAGGTTTGATTATGCAAAACAAAATAGTAAAAAGAATATGTATATTTGTTTTGGCTATGGCGCTAGTGGTAGCCAGTGTTCACTTTGTGCCAAAAACTGAAGTTAAGGCTGACGCGTTTGAGACTAGCATCAAGGGCTTTCCTGATAGCTACAAATCATCCCTAAGAGCATTGCATAAAAAGTATCCTAATTGGAAGTTTGTCCCATATAAGACAGGCATTAAGTTTGCAACAGCTGTTTCTAAAGAAAGCAAAAATAATATGAGCTTGATAGAAAACTATTACAGCAAGTTCTTCAAGTCAAACGCCAAAGGAGATTATTTTCCTCAGACAAAGAGATATGTGGCAAAAGACGGAGGCACTTGGGTTTCAGCCAATAAAAATGCTACAGCATATTTTATGGACCCAAGAAATTTCCTTAACACTTCATCCATATATATGTTTGAATCACTAACATTTGATTCATCCACTCAAACCCAAGCTGGAGTGGAAGCGGTGCTTAAAGGCACATTTATGTACAAGACTAACATTTGTTACTTGACTAATAAGGGCAAGTACACAAAGACTAATACTAAGTATTCGGCGCAGATTCTAGCAGCAGCCAAGGCCGCTAATGTGAATGCATATTATATTGCTTCAAAGATTAGACAAGAGATTGGTGGAAGCAAGAATTCAAAGTATGCAGGCATGGGTGCGAGTGGTAGTGTTTCCGGTTCATACGGCTCTTATAAAGGTATATATAATTTCTACAATATTGGAGCCTTTACAGGTGCTAACCCTATTGCTAGTGGACTTAACTGGGCTAAGAGTGGAAAAACATATTCACGTCCTTGGAACACACCTATGAAATCTATCAATGGTGGAGCGAAGTATATAGGTGATAAATATATCAATTGTGGACAGTACACAATCTACTTTGAGAGATTTAATGTAAACAAATCATCAACCTATGGTTTGTATGCTCATCAATATATGACTAATGTTTACGGAGCAGCAGCAGAAGCCGATCTCACAGCGAATGCGTATAATTCAATGGGAATAGCAGGACTAACTAAGAAGTTTATTATTCCGGTCTATACTAGCATGCCAGCCAAGAGTCAGAGTGTAACACTAGGTGCTGTAGGAAAATCTGCCAAGACATCAGATTCTATTATGATTAGAAAAGGTCCTGGTACGGGATATAAAGGAATGGTAACTCTACCTAAGGGTACTAAGGTTAGTGTATATCATGGAAAGATTAGTAACTCAGGTTATGGTGTAAGACTTCTAAGAAATCCTTATTGGCTTTATGCCCATGTTAAATATAAAGGAAAACTATATAAAGGTTATTTGACTGCGTCGTATGTCACTATAACTTCAGCTAAATACGTTACAAAGAAAGTAAAAACTAAACTTCCGATCAAGATTTCGAAATCTGGAACAGTTTACTATAGATCAAACAACCCAGCTGTTTGTACAGTGGATTCAAAAGGTTATGTAACAGGAAAGAAAGAGGGTAGCACTACAGTTTATGCTATATCTGCCACAGGTTGCATAAGCGCGCTTAAGATAAGTGTTGTGTCAAGTGGCGTGTCTATTTCACCTACATATGTTGGGCTTTATTCGGGACAGACAAAAAAACTATCAACTAAACTTCTTCCTTCTAAAAAGAAGAACTCAGTTCAAAAGTTTAGTTCAAGCAATAGTAAAGTGGCGACAGTTTCTAAAAAGGGCGTTATTACAGCTAAGTCGCAAGGAACTGCAGTTATAACATGTAAACCTAAAAAAGGATTTAGTTCTAAGTGTACAGTTAGAGTTGCTAACGCCACACCTATTCAGCCTACGGTAAAAGCTTATTCTACTGGTTATAACTCGGTCACTGTTTCATGGTCTAATCAGCCTGGAATAGAACAATATCGCATATATAGAAAACCACAAGTGGGCGATCTTAAATTAGTTAAGGCAGTGGCAGGTAATGTAACCTCACTAAAAGATATTAATCTAGAAACTGGCGTTAAGTATACATATACAGTTATCGCATTTAGAAAAGTGAGCGGAAAGACTCATATGAGCCCTAAGTCAAAGGGAGTAGTGGTTCAGCCACTTCCATCTAAGAGCAAGATTAAGAAAATGAAAGCCAAAGGCAAAGGTGTAACTTTCAACCTAAAAAAGGTGGATGGAGCCACAGGATACAATGTTGTAAAGAGTGTTAATAAAAGCAAAGGCTATAAGAAGATTGCAACCATAAAAGCAAATCAAAAATTGACATTCTACGATAAAAAACTAAAAAAGGGTAAGAAAATTTACTATAAGGTAATTGCATTTACTACAGTTAAAGGAACACATTACTTTGGTAAGTATTCGAAAGTAAAATCTTTTACAAGAAAGAAATAGACTTATTGCATAATTTAAGATATAACATATAGAGTATATTTTGTGGGGATTACGATGATTAGATTAGTTGTAAGCAGTTTGGAAAATATAATAGAGTTAGATGAAAATAGGGAAGTCGGCGAAGATATTCTTGATTTGATTGTGCGCCTGAAGGAGAAGGACATTAAATTTGCAGTGGCCACAGCGCAGAACTATGATTCTGTGAAGGATATTTTTGGAAGACTTAAAAATGATATTATTTATATTTGTAATGATGGCGGAGTAGTTATCTACCAAGATAAAGTAATTAGCAAAACTCCTATAGATAGACTTGTTTGCCTAGGAGTAACAGACGAACTAGGGGAAGACAAAAACTATAGGCTTATGCTATCGGGAGAGAAAAATGCGGTACTTTTGAAATCAAATGCCACATTTGAAAGACGTCTTAAAAAGAATGGTATTAAGCCGGAGTTTATTGGAAGCACTCAAGAAATGAGTGGGGATATCACTAAAATTACAATATTTAATGATAAAGGATTTACTGAAGCAGACTTTAGTAACTTTATAGAAAAGTGGGGAAATAAAGCGAATATTTCAGCCACAGACGAAACACAACTGTTTGTAACAGGACAATATGTTTCTAAAGGAATGGCGCTAGCAGTTGTACAGCATCTCTTTGATATATCAGAAGAGGATACAGTGGTCTTTGGCGCTGGCTTTAGTGATATAGATATGTTTAATCATTCATACTTTGCATATGCTATGATGAATAGCGCAGCACAAGTTCGCGATTCAGCACAGCATATTGCAGAGAATGTGAATACGATAATAGAAGACATTTTAAGAATGTAGTGGAGTTTAAAAATGAAATTAAGAAAAATTGTAGCGTTAAGTTTAACACTATGTTTATCTTCTGCCATGCTTTTTGGCTGCGGATGTTCTATTGATTCTGATACACCTATCATTGGTACTTTTTTCGGCTTGAACGATGACCAGGTGTTCAAAGTAGACAAGTTGATTTGCACAAAATCTGAGTATATGGTTCAAGTTCTAAACACTGCTAACAAATATAAAGCAGGTTTCGGTGGAACAGTAGACTGGGATACAAAGATTACAAAAAAACAGACTTTGTCGCAGTATATTATGAACCAAGTGAAAGAAGATATGAGTGTTAAATATACAATGGCTTCTATGGCAAAGGAAAAACTAGTTACACTTTCTAATAGTGAGGAAGCAGCTATCAAGCGTGCGGCTAGTGAATACTATTTAGGATTGACTGATGCAGAAAAAGACTTTACTAAAGCCAAAGAAAAAGACATAGTTAAGATTTATAAAAATTATAAGTTGGCAGACAAAGTTTACGAGAAGATTACAGAAGATCAAGATGTGACAGTGAGCGATGAGGAGACTAGAGCAGCCAAGATTAACTACATCAGAATGAGTTCAGAAAAACATGATATGAAATATATCGACAAATGGCTCAAGTTTGCAAGAATGAATGTTAAGAATGGATATCAACCATTTTCAAGAGAAGCTAAGCAGTTTAGTGATGATGATACATACGAGAGAATCATATACAAGAACGAAGCAAAAAAAGACTTTGAGAAAAATGTTTTTGATATGAACTCTGGCGAACTAAGTAAGATAATTCAAGATGGGAAAGACTATTACATAATTCAATGTATTGATAATTACTTAAAGAAAGAAAGTTTAGAGAATAAAAATAGACTAATCGAAAAGAATAAAAAAGAATACTTTAACAAAGAATACAAGAAGTATTTAGATGATGTAAGTACAGACTTTAACTCATCATCAGTAGAAAATGTAAAACTTCCAACAAGTGGAGAGTACACGCATTATAATTTATTAGCAATTTATAATAGTCAGGTAAAATAATTCGGCAAATGAAAAGAGGATTGGTGTAAGCCAATCCTCTTTTGTATATTAGTTAGTTTGCTTTTTTCTTTTCTTATCTTCAATAAGCTCTATTATCTTTTCTCTCTTTGCTAGCAGTATGAGTACTATTAGCGATAGAAGTGTAATGATCAATCCTGGCACAAATCCTTTTGGACAATAACTAAATTCGATTTTATGTTTTCCTGGAGTGACTGATATTCCTATTAGAGAATCTTTACAAATCTTTCCAGGTTCCACTTCATTGCCATCTAGGTAAATAGTCCAACCCTCTTCGTATGGGATAGAAGTATATAAAAGTCCTGCGTTCGCAACGTCTACTGTACCAGTAATCTTTGTATCTTTCCATTCAGTAACTTTTAGTGGTTGAGAATTTAGCACATCAAATGCCTCTTGCCAAGCATCCTCATCAAATGCATAAGCATAACATGTTGTAACATTTTTGTTGTCGCCGCCTGTAATCTCCACTTTAGAACCCTTTTCAATTTCTCCTATATGACAAATGTAGTTCTGGTTTGTAGCTGAGAATGAACATGTCTTTTCAGTTCCACCAGAAACAGTAGCAGTTAAGTTTTCTGCTTCTGTCTGGCAGAAGAAGTATACATCTACAGTTTTTGAGCCGGAATCTTGGAAATTATCATCTGGTTCAAGGTTATATTCGGCAGTAAATTTACCACTAGATTCATCAATCTTTAATTGATGGAAAATCTGTTTATCTAATCCAGTAGCATTTTTAACAAAACTGTTTTGGCAAACAAAAGGATTACCTGTATCTAAGTCCCAACTAGACATTGTTCCTGAATTTATTACAAATCCTAGTGGAAGTGTTTTGTTATATTCATATAGTCCCATTTCACCAGTGGATGCTTGTCCATTAGCGTTTGAAGTTGGGAGGCCTTCTGTTTTATCTATTCTAGTCATATCCTTTGGAATAGAAGGTTCGCTTTTGGCAAACTCATATTTTACTGAGAACATAGCTGCAGTAAGTGGAGTATGACCTAAGTATGAGTATGCGTTAAATGATGTCTGCATACCAATCTTTGCATAGAAATCCTGAATGGCTGCTGATGATACAGATGAGAATGTTGAAATACTGTTGTAACAGTATCTAGCGCCATTGTTTCTAGTGTCGTGTTCCTTCATCTCACTTCTATAGAATCCAACGCCCTCTTTCAAAGATTGTTTTTCAGCTATTTCATTAAGTTTAGCTATTGGTTCTTTTTCTGCATAGTAGCCTGTCCTATCTGAAGATGATGGTATAGAAGTGTGATTCATATTTATAGTTAACTCACAGAATAAAACAAGTATCATCAAATATGCAAAGAATCCTTTCATTTGTGGTTTATATTTGTATAGGCACATTATAAATGCATAGATTACTATGAATGTAATACTCAAGAATACTACTCGAACCATTGTGATGCTAGTAGTTGGCGTTGTAAACATTTCTATCTTTTCTGTATCGAAAATCTGCTCGAATAGAAGTAGTAGCGCAATAGCTCCACCGGTAGCACCAATGATATGTTTGTATTTGAAGTCTTTGATATACATTGTGGCTTCGTAACCCATAGTCAAAATCAAGAAGATATAAAGGAATGACTGTCTACAAGGTAGACTGTTAGGGAAATGGAATCCGTGCCAAATGTAATCAAGTACATTTATATTAAAACTTAGTAGCATAAAGAGCATAAAAATTGTTTTTGCAACACGCTCTTTGATGCTGATATTTTTACATAGCCAGAACAATGGAATAACAATAAATACAGCCACTGAAGCATAAACGTTCGGATCGTGGTAGAAACTAAGGTCCGCTACAGGGATTGTAATTAGCGATCTAAAGAATGTGTAAATCAAAGAGAAGTACTCTGTGATATCTGTTGGGAATGTAGTGTCTGCTGACTTTGTAAGCATAAGATTAAAGTACTCTGGAAGAACAACCACCATCGCAAGACCGCCACTTATAAGTGAGTAAAGTGCATATCTACCAGTTAGTTTGAGTCTGGCAAAAGCTTTACTCTTAAATGTATCTTCTTTACCTGGGATTTCTGTTACGGCAAACAAGTAGATGTAGTAGCATACACTAAATAGACAAAGCATAATGCCTATATAGTAGTTTGAGAAGATTCCCAAACCTAGTGCTATACAATACATTAATGCTTTACCTTCTTTTACAAATCTCTCTAATCCGAGGATGATAAATGGAAGTAGCCACATACAGTCTAGCCACATAATGTTCCAGCTGAATGCTGCGAAATAAGCTGACAATGCGTAAGCCATACCGAATGCCACTGGAGTAGCGCCTTCCTTACCAAATTTCTTTGTTAAGAAGTAAGTCATGGAAAAACCAGCAAGTCCCATCTTAACCACGATAAAGAAATCTGTGATGTCAGCCATACTTCCAGGCCAAATCAATGTCAAAAGGTTTCCAGGACTGGCTAGATAGTAAGCCATAATAGCTATAAAGTTCATTCCGCCACCGATTTCCCAAGTATAGAGTAGACTTCCGCCGCTGTGTAACTTATCTCTTAGAATCTCCAAATAAGGTGTGTACTGGTGGTAGCAATCACTTCTTAAATAAGTTAAATTACCAAATGGTGCAATTCCCTTAAATGCAAAAACTACTAGCATTGAAACGACAGGCAAAATAAAAGCAAGTAAATAAAATTTATTTGCTTTAAGCCATGTTTGCATTGAGAATTTCTTTTTAGTTCTCTTCATTTTGTTTAGGCTCCTTTTTACTAAATATAAATAATTTGCTAAATATATAATTTAAAATAACGGTCAAAACAAGACCAATCATTTTTGCAGTCTTTGGATGATTAAATGTCATCTTGTCAATGAATAGGATAATTAGAGTCATAAAGTATGTGCCGATTCTAGCTTCTGAGAATTTTAAGAATTCAAGCATTAGTTGTTTAAAGCCCTGTTTAGGACTTTTAAATACCCAAATTCTGTTTGTAATATAAGCAAACAAAATAGCGAGAATAGTAGAAATAGTATGTGCAATCATAGGCTCAACATGAAACCATGCTTGCAAAATAGCAAAAGTAGAAAAGTCAATAATAGCAGTACCTGCACCAAAGAACATATACAAAACCATTTCAGCGCTAATTAAGCCCCAGATAAGTGTTCTAATCTTTTCGTTTTTAAAATGTTTTAGTAGAAATGTTCTAAACCTTACGACGTTTCTAACAAAAACGTTTTTCTCCGTAAGTTTTTGTTTGTCGACTTGAAATTTCATTTACTTCACATCCTCTATATTAGATTCTTTTGTGATGTATATAGGTCTGTCTTTTGTCTCAAGATAAATGTTTGCAATATATTCACCTAAAACTCCCAATGACATCTCAACGATACCACCTAGGAATAAAATGGCGATAAGTATAATAGTAAATCCGTCAGTTCCTGTAATGCCAAAGGCAAATCTTCTTACCAACGCTATGATAATAGCCACAAATGCTAAAAATGAAATAAACAACCCAGAAAATGTTAAGAAGCGAAGTGGTGAAATAGAGAAATTAGTGATTCCTCTAATAGCATATTTGAATAGTGATCCAAATCCCCACTTAGATTCACCAGCTGGACGGTCAAAACCTTCGTGTTCTATCCAAGCAGTTTCAAAACCGACCCATGCAAAGATACCTTTAGTAAATCTTTGTGTTTCAGTCATTTCCAAAATGGCATCAACCATTTGTCTTGTCATCATTCTATAATCTTGAGTGTTTTGTTTCATTTCAATATCAGTAAATCTATTACTCAACTTATAAAAAAGAGAGGAGAACATTGATTTAATCCCGCGTCTGCGTTTGTTTCGCATAGCAGCCACTGAATCATATCCTTCCTCTATCTTTTCAATCATTTCTGGTATTAGTTTTGGAGGATGCTCTAAGTCCGCATCCATAATAACAACTAAATCGGCAGTAGTATTAACTAAACCTGCATACATGGCAGATTCTTTGCCGAAGTTTCTAGAAAATGAAATGTATTTAACTTTACTGTCTTTTTGAGCTAAAGTTCTTAAGATATCGATAGTCTTGTCCTTACTTCCGTCATTTACAAAGATGTACCTAAAATCGTAGTTTGAAATAGAGTCAAAAACTTTTTTTGACTCATCATAAAACATATTTAAAACTGCTTCTTCATTGAAGCAAGGTACCACAACATCTACTGTGTACATATCACCCTCCGTGTGGAATCTATTTAATCTCATAGTCCTTATTATTATATTATAAATAGCCTATAAATTCTAGTTAAATTGACAAAACAAAAAACGATGAGAACTCACTAAAAGTCGTTCGTTCAACATCGTTTTTTGTTTTGAATTAAGTATATGTATTTTATTTATCTTCTTCTAACTTAGCTTTCTTCATTGCTCTAACCTGAAGTGGTAATCCAAATAGTTGGATGAATCCTTCAGCATCGTGGTGGTCGTATAGATCGCCAGTAGTAAATGATGCAAGTGATTCGCTATATAGTGAATATGGAGAAGTAGTACCAGCTTTAATAATGTTTCCTTTGTAAAGTTTAAACTTTACTTCACCAGTAACATTTTCTTGAGTCTTTTCAATGAAAGCTTGCAAAGCTTCACGAAGTGGAGTGAACCATGTTCCTTCATATACAACCTGAGCTAATTTTTCAGCAACAGCTTTTTTGAAGTTCATAGTAGCACGGTCAAGTACTAACTCTTCTAACTGGTCGTGTGCTTCCATTAGGATAGTTCCGCCTGGAGTTTCATAAACACCGCGAGACTTCATACCAACCACACGGTTTTCAACGATATCAATAATACCAATTCCGTGTTTTCCACCTAGCTCGTTTAGTTTTCTGATAATATCAGCAACCTTCATCTTCTCGCCGTTAACTGAAGTAGGAACACCCTTTTCAAAAGTCATATTTACGTATTCACCTTCTTCAGGAGCTTTCTCTGGAGAAACACCAAGAACAAGTAGGTGGTCGTAGTTTGGCTCATTTGCTGGATCTTCTAATTCCAAACCTTCGTGGCTGATGTGCCATAGGTTACGGTCACGGCTGTAACTTTGGTCTGCGTTAAATGGAAGATCAATTCCATGAGCCTTACAATATTCAATCTCTGACTCACGAGAATCCATATCCCACTTGTCATCTCTCCAAGCAGCGATAATCTTAATGTCTGGAGCCAAAGCCTTTATTCCTAGTTCAAAACGAATCTGATCGTTTCCTTTACCAGTAGCACCGTGGCAAATTGCTGACGCGCCTTCTTTTCTAGCAACTTCAACTAGTTTAGCAGCGATACCAGGTCTAGCCATTGATGTACCTAGTAAGTATTTATTTTCATATACTGAGCCAGCTTGAACACAAGGCATTATATAGTTCTCGGCAAAGTCATCTGTGATATCTTCTATATAAAGTTTAGAAGCACCAGAATATTTTGCTCTCTCTTCAAGACCATCTAATTCCTCTTCCTGTCCACAGTCTATGCAGCAGCATATAACTTCGTAATCATAGTTTTCCTTTAGCCAAGGGATGATAGCAGTAGTATCAAGTCCTCCTGAATAAGCTAATACAACTTTTTCTTTAGCCATTTTTCTTTCCTCCATAAAATGTTTTTCTTACAACGGGAATTAATATACAACAATTATGCATAAAATGCAAGTAAAAAATGAATATTTTTGTATATTATTCATAAATTATGTATATTTTATGCAAAAACCTTGCATATTATACATAAATAGTGTATAATTCTCGAAGTCGTATCATTATATAGAAGAAAAAACATCTTGTATATAGAAGAGAAATAGTTTATTCTTTGACGAGGGCACATAGGAGGTTACTATGATTAAAGTAGGTATTATTGGCTCAACTGGTTACGCAGGAGCTGAGATTGTAAAGTTAATACAAAATCATCCAGAAGCGGAAGTTGTATGGTTTGGCTCAAAGTCATTTGAGGGTGAACCTTTTGCTAGTGTGTATAGAAATATGTTCGAGATAGTGGATGAGAAATGCCTAGGTGATAATATGGACGAGCTTGCCGATAAGGTAGATGTTATTTTTACAGCTACACCTCAAGGGCTTTGCTCAAAGATTATAAATGAAGATATTTTAAGTAAGACTAAGGTTATTGATCTTAGCGCTGACTTTAGAATAAAGGATGTTAAAACTTACGAAAAGTGGTACGGCATCAAACATGAAAGTCCAGAGTTTATAGACGAGGCAGTTTACGGACTTTGTGAGATTAACCGTGATAAGACAAAGGATGCACGTTTAATTGCAAACCCAGGTTGTTATACAACTTGTAGTATCCTTTCTATTTATCCGTTGGTAAAAGAAGGACTTATAGATCCTAAAACTATTATCGTGGATGCTAAGTCAGGAACTACAGGAGCAGGACGTGGTGCAAAAGTTGCCAACTTGTTCTGCGAAGTAAATGAAAACATAAAAGCTTACGGTGTTACAACACACCGCCATACACCAGAAATAGAAGAGCAATTAGGTTACGCAGCAGGCGAGGACGTAGTTATAAACTTTACTCCGCACTTAGTTCCAATGCAAAGGGGAATTTTAGTGACTGCTTATGCCAACCTCACAAAAGATGTGACATACGATGAAGTAAAAGCTATTTATGATAAGTACTACAAAGATGAGAAGTTCGTTCGTGTCCTCGACAAAGACCTTTGCCCAGAGACACGTTATGTAGCAAACAGTAATTATACAGACATAGGCTTTAAGATTGATGAGCGTACAAATAGAGTTGTAATGATGGGCGCACTTGATAACTTAGTAAAGGGAGCAGCAGGACAAGCGGTTCAAAATATGAATATTATTTTTGGACTACCTGAAAGTGCAGGAATTGATTTAGTTCCAAGCAGTGTATAGTAAAACTGTGTGTTTAAGAGAGTTTTTTAGAATAATGATAAAACAAAGATAAATACGTTAAAGGATTAAGATATGCATTTTAAGACAGATGGTGGCGTGACAGCTCCGCTAGGCTTTGCGGCTATGGGAGTGCATGCTGGAATAAAAAAAGAAAAAGCAGATATGGCTATTATTAAAAGTCATGTACCAGCCGTAGCAGCAGGAACATTTACTACCAATGTGGTGAAGGCCGCACCGGTTTTGTTTGACCAAAAGCAGATTTATGAAAATGATTTTGCACAGGTCATTGTTTGTAACAGTGGTGTTGCAAATGCTTGTACTGGTAAAGAGGGAATGGATTACTGCGAGCAAACTGCAAAGATGGTGTCAGAAAACTTGTATATAGATGAGAACGAAGTTCTAGTTACATCTACAGGTGTTATCGGTCAGCAGCTTCCAATGGATAAGATAGAAGCAGGAATCCAGATGCTAGGTTTGACACTAGATTCATCGGAGGATGGTGGACATATGGCGGCAGAAGCCATTATGACTACAGATACCAAGCCTAAGGAAGTGGCGTACGAGTTCAGAGTAGCTGGAAAGCAATGTAAGATAGGCGGTATGTGCAAAGGATCAGGAATGATTCATCCAAATATGTGTACTATGCTTTCGTTTTTAACTACTGATGTTAAGATTTCAAAAGAACTTTTATACGAGGCGTTAAGCGACAGTGTTAAAGATTCTTATAATATGATTTCAGTAGATGGTGACACATCTACCAACGATACAGTTTTAATCCTTGCTAATGGTTTGGCAGAAAACAAAGAGATTACTGAAAAAGATGAAGATTACGATGAGTTCGTAAATGCGCTTCACGCAGTAAATGTGGAACTTAGCAAAATGATAGCAGGTGATGGCGAGGGAGCGACGGCGTTATTTGAAGTAAAGGTAAGAAATGCTGATACTAAAGAAAATGCTGTTAAACTTGCAAAGTCTGTAGTTTCATCGTCTTTAACAAAGGCTGCTATTTGCGGTCACGATGCTAACTGGGGAAGAATTATGTGTGCACTAGGTTATGCAGGTGTGGACTTTGACCCAGAAAAGATAGACATAGTATTTACTAGCAAGGCTGGTCAAATAATTATAGTAGAAAACGGTGTGGCTACTGATTACAGTGAAGATAAAGCAACTGAGATTTTATCAGAGGATGCTGTGACAGTGACTTGTGATATGAAGATGGGCGATGCAAAGGCCACAGCTTGGGGATGCGATTTGACGCACGAGTATGTGAGCATCAATGCTGATTATAGAAGTTAAGAACTTTGGAGGAATAGACAAATGATAATGAAAGGCAATAAAGATATAAAAATGGATTCGCTTATTGAAAAGGCAGACGTTCTTATTGAGGCGCTACCTTACATTCAGCGATTCAATAGAAAAATAATAGTTGTTAAATACGGTGGAAGTGCAATGTTAGATGAGGATTTTATGACAAATGTAATTCAGGACGTTACACTTCTTAAACTAGTTGGTTTCAAACCTATCATCGTGCATGGTGGTGGGAAGGCTATTAGCAAGCACATTGATAAGATGGGTATGGAGACTGAGTTTGTGAACGGTCTTCGTGTGACTGATGAAGAAACTTTGGAAGCAGCAGAGATGGTTCTTAATAAAGTAAACAAACAGCTCGTTCAGATGGTTGAGAAGTTAGGTGTTCGTGCCATTGGTATCAGTGGTAAAGACGGAAACCTTCTAAGTGTTGAGAAGAAACTTTCCCACGGCGAGGACATTGGATATGTGGGAACTGTAAAGTCTGTTTCCACAGAAATCTTGCTTGACTTGATAGAGAAGGACTTTCTTCCAATAGTTTGTCCGATAGGTTTAGATGATGAGTTCGAGGCATACAATATAAATGCAGATGATGCAGCATCAGCTATAGCAGAGGCAGTAAAGGCTGAGAAGCTAGCATTCCTTACAGACACAGAGGGTGTGCTAATGGATGCTGAAGATCACGACTCTGTTATTTCAGAGATGACTATTTCCGAGGCAAAGGACTTGATTAAAGATGGAACAATCTCAGGCGGAATGATTCCAAAAATCAAGAATTGTATAGAGGCAATTGAAAACGGAGTATCTCGTGTCCATATCTTGGACGGAAGAATTCCACATTGTATATTATTAGAAATCTTCACTAACAAAGGTATTGGAACTGCATTGCTTCGCGACGAAGATGAAAAGTTCTATAAAGAAGAGGAGATAAAAGAAAAGTAAATGAATTATATTGATAAAGCAGAGCAAAACTTAATACACGCATACAATCGTTTCCCTATTGTATTTGAAAAGGGTGAGGGTGTGTTTTTGTACGATGAAAATGGCAAAAAGTATTTGGACTTTGCATCGGGCATAGGTGTTTGTTCGCTGGGTTATGGAAATGAAAAACTAAACAATACAATTAAAGAGCAAACTGATTTGCTACTTCACACATCAAATCTTTTTTATAACAAGCCAGTGGCAGATGCAGCTGAAAAACTAGTGAAGGCTACAGGTCTTAAGAAAGCGTTCTTTACAAACAGTGGAGCAGAAGCTATAGAGGGCGCGCTAAAGGTAGCAAAGCGCTACGCTTATGATAAAAGTGTAGAAAAAGAAAACAATGAATTTTCAATAGGCTATGAAGTTATTGCCATGAACAATTCGTTTCACGGTCGTACAAAAGGTGCAATAGAAATAACTGGGACTTCAGAGTACCGTAAGCCTTTTGGACCGGACATAGATGATGTTAAGTTTGCAGAGTTTAACAATCTAGATAGTGTAAAAGAATTAGTATCTGATAAGACTTGCGCCATCGTGGTTGAGTGCGTGCAAGGCGAGGGTGGAGTGACGCCAGCCGATGAAGATTTTATAAAAGGAATTCGCGCACTTTGCGATGAAAAAGATATCATAATGATTTGCGATGAAATCCAGTGTGGAATGGGTAGAACAGGAAAGATGTTTGCTTATGAACACTATGGAGTAAAGCCAGATGTTGTAACTTGTGCTAAGGCGCTTGGTTGCGGTGTGCCTGTGGGCGCATTTGTCTGTGCAGAAAAGTGTATGGATACTTTAGTGCCAGGAGATCATGGAACTACGTATGGTGGAAACCCACTTGTGTCTTCTGTAGTAAGCAAAGTTTTTGACATATATGAAGAGGAGCTAATAGTAGAGCACGCCAAAGTAATGGGCGATTACTTGACAGAGGAATTAGATAAAATTGCATTTGAGTTCAATTCAGTGGTAAAACGAAAAGGTATGGGTTTGATGCAGGGCTTAGAACTCCGCGTGCCAGTGGGCGATATCGTAAATGAAGCACTCAAAAATGGACTAGTTGTAATAAGCGCTGGAGGTAATGTCCTACGAATGCTTCCACCCCTTATAATTTCTAAAGAAAATATTGATTTAATGCTTGATATTTTACGAAAAATTTTATAAATTATAAGTTGATTGTTTAATAAAAATTGGAGATAAATAAAAAAATAGTGACAAGCGGGGAAAGAAAGAAAAAACTAAAAATTAAAGTGACAGTAATAGTAAGCGCAGTAGTTGTAGTTTTGGTGACTGCGCTTATTTTGTTATCTGCATTTGGACGCGTTAAAGTAAACGGTGTTTATTTGAGTAATAAACACATAAAGAAAGATTTTGAAAACAAAATAATGTCTACTCATACAGTATTTTTAGAAGACAAATATAATAAGTTTACAAAATATAAATATGATATAAAACCAATTGTAAATAGAAACATCTTTACAAAAGCAATCGATACTATTTCTGGCAGGAATAATAATGTAAAGATTACTTATGATGTAGATGTTAAAGGTATAAAGAAAACTTTAAAGAAAGACAACAAGAAAAACGAAAAGCCCAAGAATGCAAAGATAGTTAAAGGTGATAAACTTTACAAGATTAGACCAGCTAAACTTGGAACAAAGGTAAACATTAAAGGACTTGTAAAGAGTTTGAAAAATAATGCAGAAAATATTTCTATATACGACTATCTAGAACAACCAAAAGTTTTGGATGAAGATTTAGAACCTACTTTAAAGAAACTTAATAAGCCTTTGAAGTGGCATATCACATTTAAAAATGGTGCAGAAATTAGACATAATTTTGACACTGTAAAATTGGTTGACGGTAAAGTGAAAGTAGATGAGACACAGATGAGAAAAATCATCTACAAAGCACTTGCAACATACGACACTATCGGTGGCGTATGGGAGTTTAAGGACCACAAGGGTAAGAAGCGTAAAGTTAAGGGTGGAACATGGGGTTCTACTGTAGACTATGAGCGCGAGATGCCATACATTGAAAAAGCTTACAAAAAGAAGAAAAGTCACGATAACAGAAAACCTTTTCTTCTAAGAGAATCTCCAAAGAATTACTCTAAGATTCAGATTGAGGTTAGTATTCCTAAGCAGCATATGTGGATGTATAAGGGTAAAAAGATTATTATGCAATCTCCTGTTGTTACTGGATTACCTAAAAAGAAACGAGAAACACCTGTAGGTGTATTCTATATAACAGAGAAAAAACCTGGAAAGTATTTGAAGGGTAGAGGTTATAAGACTTGGGTTGATTATTGGATGAGACTTACTCCAACTGGAGTAGGCTTCCACGATGCACCTTGGCAGCCAACTTTTGGAGGAACTAGATACTTGGTTGGTGGATCTCACGGCTGTATTAACCTACCACCTGCATTCGCTAAAAAACTATATGATAAAACAGAGTCAGGAATGACTACTTTTATACACTAAAAAAATCGGCACCGGTGCCGGTTTTTTTAGTTATTAAATAAATACTTAATATTTTAATTGAAATGAAAACTCTAAATTGATATTATATTAAACGTGGGAAAAATTGAAAGGAAGTGGGCTAGATTGAAAAAAATAGGTTTTGATAATGAACTGTATATCAAGAAACAGAAACAGCATATCTTAGAGAGAATAGAGAATGCTAATGGTAAGTTATATCTTGAGTTTGGTGGCAAACTATTTGACGATTACCACGCATCAAGAGTTCTTCCAGGATTTGATGTAAATGCAAAGATTAAACTTTTGCACGAACTTAAAGACCAAGCAGAAATTATATTTGTAATTTCTGCAGGTGATATTGAAAAGACAAAGATGAGAGCAGACCTTGGTATCACTTATGATATGGATGTTCTTAGATTAATTGACAATATCACTAAACTTGGCATTGAAGTTAACAGTGTGGTAATCACTAGATACACTGGTCAGGTGGCAGCTGATGCATTTAGCGCAAAACTTGATCAACACGGAATCAAAAACTATTTCCACAAGCCTATTAAAGGATATCCAGTAGATATCGATTATATATGTAGTGAAGAGGGATTTGGAGCAAACCCTTATGTAGAGACTACAAAACCACTAGTAGTAGTAACTGCTCCAGGACCAGGTAGCGGAAAGTTAGCTACTTGTCTATCGCAAGTGTATCATGAGAACACTCGTGGTATTCCAACAGGTTATGCTAAGTTCGAGACATTCCCTATTTGGAATGTTCCACTAAAACATCCAGTTAACCTAGCGTACGAGGCTGCTACAGCAGACTTAGATGACGTTAACATGATTGATCCATTCCACTTAGAAGCATATGGAGAGACTACAGTTAACTACAACAGAGACGTAGAAGCTTTCCCAATTGTTCAGAGTACTTTGGCGAAGATCTCTAATGAGAATTTTGACTACAAGAGTCCAACAGACATGGGTGTAAACATGGCAGGTTACGCTATAGTGGATGATGATGCAGTGAGAGATGCATCAGAGCAAGAAATAATAAGAAGATTCTTCGCAACAAAATGCGATTATAGAAAAGGTAAAGAAAAGAAGAGCGCGGTTGATAAAATCAAGCGTATTATGCAGGAACTTAACATTTCGCCAGATGATAGAGCTGTAGTAAATGCTGCTCTTAAGAAAGAAGAGGAATTAGGAGTGCCAGCAGCAGCTATCGAATTAGAAGATGGCAGAATTATTACAGGTAAAGCCAGTGAGCTTATGAGCGCTTCTTCAGTGGTACTAAATGCTATCAAAGCAATTACAGGAATAGATGATGACTTAACACTTCTAACTCCAATCATTCTAGAACCAATTCTAGCAATGAAGACAGAGATACTTGGAAGTAGAAGTACAATCCTAAATCTTGATGCAGTGCTTACAGCACTTTCAGTATCAGGAGCTACAAACTCACTTGCTATAAAGGCAATGGAAAGAGATTTGGAATTCCATTCCACTCAGATGCTTGATTCAAGTGATGAGTCAGTACTTAGACAATTAGGTTTACGTGTAACATGCGAACCTATTTACCCTTCCAAAGATTTGTTCTTTTAAGCAACCCAACTATGTTTTAATGATTGAGTGAATTAGCAAAATATTAAAGGACCCCAAGAGGGTCCTTTTTTGATTAATAGAAGAAGGTATAAATCGATCATTACGGTATCATTTTTTTCAGAATCTATTGATTTTATATGGATATTTGGTACATTTAACATATAAGTAGGCGTCGGTTGGAATATAAAGGAGGTTTGTTATGAGGAAAAGAATTCTCCACAGAATCAGAAGAGACAGGAGTAAGTATGTCTCTTTTTTGATGTGCGTAATTATGGTTTGTGTCAGTTTAAATGTGAGTGGATTAGAGTATAAAGTATACGCTGATAACAACAGTAGAATAATATTATAGCTACAGTTCAATATGATGATGGTCAACATGCATACTTTTATAATAAAGATATAAGAACAAGTGTGACTAATATAGTAGATGAATCTGGAAATGGAGTAGTAAGATACAAATATGATGATTTTGGAGAGACTACTAAATTAGGAGATACCGATTTTAATAATGAAATATGCTATACTAGCGGTGTATATGATGAACTAACGAAAGAATACTATCTAAATGCAAGATTTTATAATCCAGAAGACAAAGTTTTCACCACACAAGACAGTTACAGAGGAGAGCAGAAAGATTATCATACATGGAATATGTATGCATACTGTGGTGGAAATCCGATTAATTATATTGATCCGAGTGGACACCTTAGTTATTCGATAACAATCGGTCAGTATAAAGGCGAGGCGGAGGTTATTAAAAAAGTACTAAAAGAAAAGTATAATGGAAAAGCTAAGTTAAGAGTCACAAATACTCATAGGACTTTTAAAACTAAGTGGAATAAAATGAGCAAGAAAAAGATATCTTGCGTTGTGATAGATTCACATGGTAACCCAAATGAATTAGGAGGTAATTATGGTGAAACGACGCTGATATCAAAAGGACAGGTAAAATCGTTAAAGAAGAAGAATATAAAAAAATTGATTTTGCTAGGATGCAATGTTGGGCATCAAGCATATAAAAAAAGTAATATAGCTACGTATTTTGCAAAAAAAATAACAGGAAAACTAGTTGCTTCTGATGGAACAGTATATTCAGATTATGAACATCCTAAGATGAATTCTACATTTGTTTCGAAAAATGATAAAACATGGAAAATGTGGTGTGGAAAACAAAAAATCAAAAAAAATAAAGGATGGGTTAAATATAAGAAAGATAAAGTTGTTAGTCACTCAAAAGATAAATCTATGACAATTAGAGAATTGTGTAATATGTAATATATTAAATATTATATGGGAGGTTAATATGATTTCTAAATTTAAAAATATGTTGGTAATCACTTTGATTTTTTTCTTTATAATTTCATATACGTTTAATTTGAATGTCCATGCAAAAGATATAGATATTTCAATTAAATCAGTTAATAAAAAACAAATAAAAATTCAAGTTATTAATAATTCTAATAAAAATTATTATACCGATGAATATTTTATATTAAAGAAAAAGTGTAAAAAAAAGTGGAAGAAAGTAAAATTTAAAAAGAACGCAATGTTTGCTAGAACAATTACATACTTTGCCCATGATAAAGTGGTTCAGACATTTAAGTGGAAACGTTTTTTCAAAAAGAAACCTAAAAAGGGTAAGTATAAATTTGTGTGGTTTAAATCAAAGTTTAAAGATAATGTATTTGTTCTGAAATAAGTAAGTGTTATATCTTTCCAAAGAAAGGACCTTGTTAAAAAGGTTCTTTCTTTGTATAATATAAAAGAACAAATGTTCGGAGGGAAAATGAAAGAGGATCGCAGTTACATTTGCATAGACCTAAAGTCTTTCTACGCATCAGTCGAGTGTGTGGAGAGAGGTTTGGATCCAATGACTACTAACTTGGTAGTGGCAGATCCAACTAGAACAGACAAAACCATTTGTCTGGCGATAACTCCTGCCATGAAAGCCCTAGGGATTAAGAACAGATGTAGAGTGTTTGAGATTCCAAAGGGAGTTGATTACATTATGGCTCCTCCTAGAATGAAACTCTATATGGATTACTCTATGGAAATATATAATATTTATCTTAAGTATTTCTCAGAGGAAGACATTCACGTTTATTCGGTGGATGAGGTTTTTATAGATGTGACTAACTACACTAAACTTTATCATTTAGATTCTGAAGAAGCCTTGACGGAAGATGCTGATGAGATTACAAGAAGATTTTATGACAGAAATGATTTAGATGAAAATGAAAAACAGATTGCAAAGAACTTGCTTGGAGCAAAGCGAATCGGAATGATGCTTATGGATGAGATTTTGGCGCAGACTGGCATTATGGCGACATGCGGTGTTGGGACGAACCTTTATCTGGCAAAGATTGCGCTGGATGTTACAGCTAAGCATGCGTCGGATAGAGTGGGGGTTCTCTGTGAAGATATGTTTAAAGAAAATTTATGGCGCCATAAACCTCTTACAGATTTTTGGGGAATAGGCCCTGGTACAGCTAAAAGATTTGCAAAGTATGGAATCACTACTATGGAAGAGATTGCCAAAGCTGATGAGGATTTGCTTTACAATATATTTGGCGTAAATGCAGAGATATTAATAGACCACGCCTGGGGCGAAGAGCCAGTGCAGATAAAGGATATTAAAAATTATAAGCCAAAGGCTAATAGTATTTCTCATACACAGATTTTGCCGGTGGATTATTCTTTTGAGGATGCGCTTATTGTGATGAAGGAAATGGCTGATGTTTTGTGCTTAGAATTAGTGGAGCAATGTTTGGTGACTAAAACTATCACAGTGGTGGTGGGATATTCTAATCTTTATGATGCTAAAATGATACGTCAAAGCTTTACTTTGCAGGAGCCGTCCAATTCATATTTGATGTTGTCAAAAGAAATAGAGACAGTTTATCGAAATATGGTTGATCCAAAGATTCCTGTTAGAAGACTAGGACTATTCTTTGGCAAAGTATCCAAAGAGCAGTTTAGACAGTACGATATTTTCACAGACCCAGAAGAGTCTGATAGAGAGCGAAAAATTCAAGAGGCTGCGATAAAGATTAAGAAGAGGTATGGAAAGAATGCTATCTTAAGAGGAACTGACCTTCAGGAAAATGCTACTATGAAAGATAGAAATGAGCAGATAGGAGGACACAAGGCATGATGGATAAAGAGTATAAAACAAGAAAGCCTAGTAAGAGAAAAAGGGCAAAGATGCCAATGGACCAAAGAGCAAAAATATTTCTATCTTTTAAGGCGTTAAAAGACGATACCGACGAGGACGGACCATTAAGTAACAAAAAGAATTTGGATGATGAAAACGGGCAAAAATAGGTGAAAAAAGTGCATAAAAAAAGTGCACTTTTTTTATTAGAAATATATTGCAAAATAAATATTTACTGTGATAAAATTTAATAGATTTCGCGTTTAATACATTATGTAGAGGAGAAACCGAATGGATGGAAAAATGATTGCGTCACTTTTTTCTTTATTAAGCGGACTTGCTTTATTCTTGTTTGGAATGAAGTATATGAGTGAAAACTTGCAACAAGCCGCAGGTCAAAAGTTAAGAAGTGTACTAGACAAATGTACTAAGAACAGATTTATGGCAATCTTAGTGGGTACCGTTTTTACAGCGTTTATTCAATCATCAGGTGCTACTACAGTAATGGAAGTAGGATTTGTAAACTCTGGATTATTGACGCTTGAAAAATCAGTTGGTCTAACACTCGGTGCCAATATTGGTACATCAATCACATCACAGTTAGTATCATTAAAACTAACTGCCATTGCACCTATTATTATATTTGTAGGTGCAGCTATTATTACATTTGTGAAAAAACCACTAGTTAAAAGGATAGCAGCTATTGTCTTTGGATTTGGCGCACTATTTTTAGGAATTAGTTTAATGACTGAATCTTTACAAACACTTGCGCAATATCAAGGAGTTCAAAACGCAGCTACCGCTATGAGCAATCCCCTTATTGCAATTATAGTGGGACTAGTAGTTACATCACTTGTACAGAGTTCATCTGTTACAGTAAGTACACTAGTGTTATTAGCTGATATAACAGTGGTTACAAATGGACATAAAGAACAGTTATTATCGCATACTACATGCCTATTCTTTATTATAGGTGCATATGTAGGTGCTTGTACTCCAGCTGTTATCGCGTCGCTTCATGCAAACAGAAATGCGAAGAGAACAGCATTTGTTTATCTAATGTTTAACGTAGTTGGACTTGCAGTTTTGGGAGTGATAATTGCGTTCTTTGGAAATCAGATTATTGGATTTATCGAAAGCATTAGTGATGGACACAAACGTTTCGTGGCGAATGCCGATACCATATTTAAACTTATCATTTGTGTGGTTGGTTTGTTTGTTGCAAATCCACTTATTGCTTTGTCGAAGAAAGTTATTCATAAGAGAAAAAGTGATGACGAAGAAGACGAAGAAGAGAGAACACTTAAATTTATCAATGAGTCAGGTACAGCAGTGCCAACTACAGCTATCGTTGAGATTGTCTCGGAAATTGAGCGTATGTCTAAAAAGGTTCGTAAGAACTTTGTCGGATCTATGGAGGCGCTTCTCAATAACGATAAAAAGAAATCCAAAGAAATTCTCGAGAGAGAAGAGTATATTGATTTCTTGAGTCATAAGATAACTGAGTATATGGTTAAGGCTAATAAATATGATTTGCCTATTGCCGATAGAAATAGATTGGGTGGATTGTTCCACGTTGTAATTGATATTGAGAGAATAGGTGACTATGCAGTGAATTTTGTGGAAGATGCATGGAAAGAAGAAAAAAGAAATATTGTTTTTTCTGAGGAAGGTTCAAAAGAAATTAAGCACATGTATACTTCTGTTCTAGACCTATATGACGATTGCATTGATGTATTCACAAAGATGGACGATGAACGATTTGACGAATTAGAAGAAAAAGAAGCTGCCATTGACCAGATGGAAATAGATTATCAAGAAAATCATGTTAACAGAATGGCAAAGGAAGAATGTAGTATAGAATCAGGATTGATATTTACTGATTTAGTTATAGGACTAGAGAGAGTGGCAGATCACTCAATGAACATTGCTTATTCAATATTACCAGAGAAGAATGATTTATAAAAATTGTATTAACAGGGGCAGTTGCAAATAAGTGCAACTGCTCTTTTTTGTTGTAAAAATTTTGTTATTTTTGTTATTGAATAGTAATATTTTTTAGAGTAAAATAAAAATAGCATTCGCAGGGAACTCCGAAAGGAGTAAGAATGTTAAAAAAGAATATTTTATTATTGATTATAGGGATTGCGATTTCCCTAGTATTTATGGGCTGTGGAAGTAAGTCTAAAAAGATATCTCTAGATGATACTAAACCAAAAACTTCTTTGGCAAAGACCGAGAATGAAGGAGATATTTTTGTACATGTAGTGGGCGAGGTGAACGTCCCTGGAATAGTGAAAGTGCCAGAAGGCACAAGACTTTATAATGTCATTGAGAAAGCCGGTGGCATGACAAAAAACGCACAGACCGATTATTTAAACCTAGCTGATACGGTAAAAGACGGACAGCAAATCAGGGTGATTTCAAAGAAGGAGTATAAGAAACTTAAGAAAAAGAAATCATCTGTCAAATCGCCCAATGAAAGCCAGGGCGGAGAAGACCAATCAGGTTTAATAAATATAAATACAGCCACTGCTGAGGAACTACAAACTTTGTCGGGTATTGGTGAAGTTAAGGCGAAAGCTATAGTGGAATATCGCACACAAAATGGGAATTTTTCTAAACTAGAGGATGTTAAAAATGTCTCTGGTATAGGAGATGCCACATTTAACAATATCAAATCACAGATTTGCGTAGATTAGGAGAAAAACATGAGAGCTTTAGTAGTTGATGATGAAAAATTAATCGTGAAAGGACTTAAGTTTAATCTTGAGCAGGAAGGTTACGAAGTGGACTGTGCTTACGATGGCCAGGAGGCGGTGGACCTAGCAAAGGAAAATGAGTACGATATCATTTTGCTTGACTTGATGTTGCCGGTCTTTGACGGTTACGAAGTTTGTCAGCAAGTACGAGAGTTTTCGGATGTGCCAATTGTGATGCTTACTGCTAAAGGCGAAGACATGGATAAAATCCTAGGTCTAGAATACGGTGCAGATGATTACATCACAAAACCATTCAATATATTAGAGGTTAAAGCTAGAATAAAGGCTATCACTAGACGTAATAAGAAAAAGGTTCAGGTGGAAGAGACCGCCAAAGTGATAGAAGCTGGAGATTTACGACTGGAAGTAGAAGCAAAGAGACTTTATATAAAGGATGAAGAGATTAGACTTACAGTTAAAGAGTTCGATATCTTAAAACTACTAGCGGAGCATCCAGGTAAACTTTACTCAAGAGAAGATCTTTTAAATATCATTTGGGGTTCACATTATCCAGGTGATGCTAGAACAGTAGATGTTAATATTAGAAGATTAAGAGAAAAGATTGAGGAGAATCCAGCTAAACCTACATACATTCAAACTAAATGGGGAATGGGATATTATTTTCAAGGATAATTAGATGAAAAATAAAAAGTTAGACTTGTTTTTAAATTACATAAATAGCTTCGGATTTTCAATATTCGTTGTTGTATTGATTTCTATTATTGTGCCTATTCTTGTGATAGGCACAATATTTCTTAATGTGTCAACTTCTAAGTATTACAACAACCGTTTAGAAGAGTACAAGTCTAATAATGTGATGTTGAAAAATAATATTATTAGTAGCGGCTACTTGGATAAAAAAGAGTCTGAAGCAGTAAATGCACAAATTAATCTTTTGTCGAATGAGTTTGATGCACGTATTCAGATAATTGATACATCTTGTATTATTCGCGAGGACTCAAAGAGCAGCGATATTGGAAGCACTAGCATTTCTAAAAATGTCTTCAAAGCTCTAAATGGCAAAGATGTGATGGAGGAAAACAAAGACTTAGAGTATATCGAGTTTGCGATTCCTCTAGTTGCTACTATTTCTACAGTGGATGAGGGTACTGTGAAAAAGACTGTTGGTGTTCTTTGCGCCAATTATTCCACAGCAAACATTTCAAACTATAGAAGTGATGTAAGAAGGGTAGTGTGGATTTCATTTGCTTTAGGATTTATCTTTGCTTTGGTGATGGCGTTTGTCTGCGCCCAATTCTTTGCTAGACCAATCAAGCGAGTGGGCGAGATAATCAAAGATGTTAAACACAGAAAAGGTGTGGAAAACTTGGATGAGATTAAGGATTATACTGAGGTTAAACAGATTCTTAGCGATTTCGACACTTTGATTGATAATTTCTATGCAGAACAAAAGAAGAGAGACGATTTTGTATCAAACGTGTCTCATGAGTTAAAGACGCCTATCACTTCTATGAAGGTGCTGGCAGATTCTTTGGTGGGTGCAGATGGTGCGCCTGAAGAGATGTACCAAGAGTTTTTGGTTGATATTTCAAATGAGATTGAGCGTGAAAGTCAGATTATTAATGACCTTCTTGAATTGGTAAATACAGAAAATGTAGAAAACGAGATTAACATTTCTCAAGTAAATATAAATGATATTTTAGAGTCAGTGCTTAAGACGGTTAAACCTATTGCTGAGGAAAAAAATATTGAGGTGGTATACGAAAGCTTCCGCCCAATCATTGCCGATGTGGATGAACTTAAGTTTGCGAGGGTGGTTACCAATTTAGTTGAGAATGCTATCAAATATAACCAAGTAGATGGAACAGTTACAGTCAGCCTTAATGCCGACCATCAGTATTTCTACTTGAAGGTACAGGATACTGGTATTGGTATTCCAGAAGAAGACCAAGACAGAGTGTTCGAGCGTTTCTTCCGTGTGGATAAAGCAAGAGCAAGGGAGACTGGCGGTTCTGGACTAGGACTTGCTATCACTAAGGAGATTGTTAAGAGGCATCACGGTTCAATAGGTGTTCACAGTAAAGAGGAAGAGGGTACCACATTTACAGTGCGTATACCTCTCAAATATATTGAAGAGTAATTATGAAGATTAGAAGAGTTTTAAGTTTAATATTGATATTATGTTTGGCGATTTCTCTTTTTGGATGCGGTGAATCCAAAAAGAAGGAGACGTCTGGTATGTCTGTCTATTACATTAACAAGGCCGGTAATGAATTAACTGCTGAAGAGTACAGAGTGAAGAGCGATAATGTTAACAGTCAGATATCAGACTTGTTGGATGCACTATCAAAGGAAGGCTCTGACAAAGAAAACAATGCAGCAGTTCCAGAGAATGTTATTGTAAATGGATTTAAACTTGAAAACGGAATAATCACAGTTGATTTTAACGGTGAGTATAATCAGTTGGAAAATCAAAGAGAAGTAATGTGTAGAGCAGCAGTAGTTCTCACATTAATTCAGATAAACGCGGTGGATGGAATAGCATTTACCGTGGACGATAAGCCATACGAGAAAACAGCGGGCACAAGAGTGGGTATTATGGATGCATCCAGTTTTGTATCGATGCTGCGCGGTGGCGACGATCAGTTTGCGAAAGCCGATTTCCTGCTTTACTTTGGAAATGAAGAGGGATCCAAACTAAAGAAGTATGAGCTTAAAAATGCAAACTATGGAAACAAGTCGAAAGAAGAGTTTATCGTAAGAAAATTGATTAGTGGTCCTGATAAAGGCGGATACACTGCCACTCTAAACAAGAATGTGAAATTACGAAGTGTTTCCACGTCCAATAATATTTGTTACGTGGACTTTGACGATTCATTCTTAAGAGAGCGTAGTGGAGTGCTAGACGAAGTTTGTATCTACTCAATTGTAAATTCACTTTGCGAACTTAATGATATTCACGAAGTACAGATTACAGTGAACAGAGATTCTAACATTTCTTATCACAAGAAGATTTCGCTAAGTGAACCGCTAATCAGAAACTTGGATTTAGTAGAAACAGAATAAAGAAAGAGGTGCAATTATCAAACGGCCAATTTTATGTATGTTTTTGGCCTTATTACTTGGAGAGATAGTTGCCATGATTTACGGGGGAGCATGGGTGTTAATACCCATTGTTGCCATGTCCATAATTATAAAAATCATCGCTAGAACACAGTTAAGTTTCATAGCGATGATTTTTTTGAGTGCCTTAATAGGCTTCTTGGTTGCCTCCAATGAAGTTGGAGTGAGGGATCAAGTTTGGAATTCTAAAGAGGGAAGCATTAGTGTATACGGAAATGTTAAAAAGATTTCTGAGACAAAGAATTCATATGCACTCTACCTAGATGATACATGGAGTGGCGATAACTATTTGGGTGAAGTGATAGTTTATTTCTTCGACGAGCCAGGTGTTAAGGTGGGAAACATAGTGAAAGTGGAGGGAGAGTTTAAGCATTTTGAACAGGCGAGAAATCCTGGAAACTTTGATATGCGCGAGTATTATATGTCACTTGGGATTTATGGAATGGTTTATGGCGATTCTTATGAGGTGAAGGATGATTCGTGTGATTGGCTACGGCAGAGTTTGTACGATTTAAGGGGTCAAATAAAAAGTGTTTTAAATGAGATTTGTTCTAAAGATAAGGCAGAGGTTTATTCTGCCATAATGCTTGGTGATAAGTCCGATTTAGATGACCATACAAAGGAATTGTATTCAGCATCTGGAATAGCACACATTCTTGCAATAAGCGGATTGCATATCAGTTTTATTGGATTGTTTTTCTTTAAACTTTTAAGGAAAAGGTTTGGGTATGTGGTGTCTGGTTCGGTTTCACTTTTTGCGGTGGTGGCTTTTGCCATAATGTCGGGTATGGGGATATCAACTATTCGTGCGGTTGTAATGTTTTTAAGCATGGTACTGGGTCAAATGCTAGGTAGATGGAAAGACAATGTAACAACAATAAGTTTAGCAGGAATCTTTTTGGTATTATGGAATCCGTTTGTCATTTTAAATTCTGGATTTCAGATGTCATTTGCAGCGATTATAGGAATACTAATTGTCTGGCCAAAGGTGTTCCATTTGCTTGGTCTAAAAAATAAGTTTAGTGCCAGGGAATTAGACAAGAATGCTAGTGAAGAAGAGAAAAGACATTTAGTTTACATAATTATTAAACATAAAATTATAAATGCTTTGTTATTTAGTTTAAATATAAGTGTGTTTATGGCGCCTATTATTGCTTATTACTATTATCAACTACCAACTTATTCATTTGTTTTAAATTTAATAGTAGTTCCGCTGATGGGAGTGGTAATAGTATCAGGAGTACTAGGAGTGATAGGTGGACTATTTGCTAGGTGGCTTGGATCAATATTAATTGTTCCTGGATGTTTGATTTTGGATTTGTATACTGGACTCTCCAAATTTATTGGACTGCTTCCTTTTTCAAATATAGTAGTAGGGAAACCATCAGTTTACATAATTATTTTGTACTACATATTACTTTTTAGTATTTTGTTTTTCTTTTCTCATAGAAAAAAGGTTAGAGAATTATCTAAGAAAACATTTGAGAAGAATGGAAAAGATTTAAAGCAAATTAAAAAAGAAAAAAGAGAAGAGCTTTTAAGAGGAAAAAGATATAGGTGGGTTGTAGTCGTGCTTTTTGTCGTTCTTGAAAGTATGCTTTATTTAAAACCAGTGATAGTCCATTTGAATTTTTTCTCGCCCGGACTAGAGACAATGTTTATCGATGTGGGGCAGGGAGATGGAATCCATATCAAGTGTAGTGACGGAACAAATATAATGGTGGACGGCGGAAGTACAACGGTAAAAGAAGTAGGGAAATATCGAATCATTTCATACCTAAAGTCGCAGTGTAACACCACAATAGATTACTGGTTTTTAACTCATGGCGATTTAGACCATATTTCGGGCGTTGTTGAAATTCTAAACAGCGATATGAGCGGAATTAAGATTAAGAATATAGTGCTTCCGTATATGAAAGTGTATGATGAGCATCTTTCGAAAGTGCAAGAAGTTGCTATAGATAAAGGAATAGAAGTTCATTCTATTAAGAAAGGTGATGAGTTAGAATT
>CAJOMD010000013.1 GCA_905235555.1 uncultured Eubacterium sp. | reverse complement strand
TATTAGCATACCTGTCTGGAATGCGTCTGAGCTCAATATACTTTCATTACTTTCATCGTTAACTGTAAACTTACTTAGGAATCTCATACCTCTCTGGTCATCGCCTTCTTTGTAGTACATTGAAACCTTATCAGTCTGTTCCATGCTAACTTCGTTAATTGAAATGAAGTTTACATTTCTGTTTACTGTATACTCAGCACCTGGTTTGTAAAGGTCATCTGTATACTCTAGTAAGTAACCGATAGCTGCTGTGTTAGGAAGTGTATAACTATCTCCTTCATCCACTTCGGCCACCTTTGTACCATCAATTGATACATTGTATTTAGTTGCTGGAACTGGTGCATAGAATTCCCAACTTAAGTCATTCAATACTGCTCCGTTAGGCATCTCGCTCAAGTCCAATACCACCTGTGTATTGTATTCTTCTTGAGTAGTAGTCTTGCTGGCATCATATGTCATCTCAATTCCGCCTGATTTGTTTGAATAATCACCGTGTGATGTGTATCCACTCTTTCCACTGATTGAACCATTAAGCATATTTAAGCCTTCTCTAACTGTATATGCATGTTCATCACCATATCCTTCTTGTTTGAAGTAAATTGTTCCAGAATTAACACCATCTGGCAAATCTACATTCACATAGAATCTAAGTGTATATTCATTACCATTAACCAATGCATCATCATTGGTGTCTGTTCTATTATAGAAGTAACTATTTGGAATTCTTAAACTTGCAGGCCATGTTGTGTTTGTGAATGTTGAACCTGGCAAGTTATCAACACGGATTCCTGTCTTAGCAATAGCATCTTCTCCATCTGGATACTGATTGCCCTTATAGCTTAATCTTCCACCATAATTTGAATTACTATACGCAGTAAGGATTGGACTTCCACTCTGCGTTACTAAATTATCATAAATTTGACTGCCTGCACCTTGTTCTCTACTATCTGTAACAATAGTCCAACCATCTTCATCCTGACGGCTAAATGAAATTTCGAAGTCAGAAAGAATTGTGTCAACTGGTAAAGCTGTACCGTCTTGGACAATCGTTCCACCCTCTCCATAAGTAGTAGGAGTCAAACTCATTTTAATATTTCCTAAATCTTGACTTGGCATATAAGTCATAACTTTTGTGAAAGTATTCTCACCAGCTACCACATCAAATCTTTCAGGAGCATTTGGCTCATATCCCTCTTGAGTGATGTGAACAGTTCCTGCTGCTGTTGAGTTAAACTTATATGTCATATAATATGTAGTATTTGCAGTCAATCCACTGTATGCGCTAGCATTTGAAACATTAAACTGCGCACAAACAGGATCCCATCTATTACCTTCACCTACTTTAACTTGAACATCTCTTCTTAATGATGCTCCTGAACCTGTCTCTATAGTCTTATAGAATAATTTACATCCTTGAATCACTGAACCTTGAGGATGTGTTGCACTATATAGAGTCCAATTCATTGTGTCACTTCCAGAACCACCTAAACTGTCGTCCTGAATAGTTGTCAACGAAACTTGAGTATCATCCTGCCATGACCAGTCACTAGTCAAGTCAAAATCAACATCTGACACACTAATTATTGAACCATTTTCTAAAAGATCAAAGTTGAATTCAATAGTAGGTAGAGTACCAGTATAAGAAATTTCTGGCAAAGTAATTTCATTTGGACCTTCTGAAAGGGCTACAGTCTGAACATCGCCATTGAAAATAACTCTAATACTTGGTGAGTAACCTGTGCTTGGGTCTGGTGCTGTGTAATTGAAATTAAATGTTCCTGTATATCCTTTTCCAGACACCCACTGAGATGTATCATAGTAGTTGTTTAATTTACCACCATTATACCACCACCATTTTGAAGGGTCTGACTGATCAACGCCCTTTGACGCATCATCGTGTGCTACGTTATCTAATCTTATACTTGTATTATCCACAACTGAAGCCGTGCCATCTACTAAGTAACTCATATCTCCCCATGAATTTGGCTCAATATGAGCAACTGTTAAAGCCCAAGGGTTGCTAGTATTACCAGCTGGATGGTAGTCTTCTGTATTTCTAGGAACTGGTGTGAATGGATCATTAATAGCTTCAAATTCTACACTATCAACTGTAAATCCACCTGAGAAACCTCCGGTGCCATTTCCTTCACCGTCATTACCATAACCTATACTTAGATTCAAAACAGGATCTCCTGAACCAGAAGCAGCAGCAGGTTCAACTACTCCTGTCCATGTTAATGTTTCTGCACCAGATGCACCCGTCTTGGTAGAACCAGCTATGTTTTCAGTACCATCTGTTGTTCTGACATTGATCTGTGCATATTGTCCACCTGGATCTGTAGTATTCTCTGTAAGAGTTACTGTGCAATTATATTGTGTCCCTGCCACCAATGGGTTACCATCAGTATCTTCACAACCACTCAAATCGCCCTTGTAGTAACTTCCTGGGAATGAATACTTATCAAGAGATGTTGAAAAACCATCTATTTGATCGTCATTAGCAAGTGTTGCTGTAACATCCCAGAAATAATCTGGTGGAGTAGGATTTTGCTGATATCCTGAACATACTGAACATGTCCATAGACCTTCTACTTGGTCTTGAACCCAATTATAATTCTGGCTAGCATCACCTGCTTCGGCTATAATCTTCGCAGAACCAGGTTCAACTGTTTTCTCTACTAGATAGAATGAATCTATATTCCATTCACAATTAGCAGCAATTTTAGCAAAATCCCATGAACCACTTATACTACAACCTACATCTGCAACAAAATACAAGCCATCGTTTGGCATAGTAACAATAGGAGCTTCTCCTGTACTACTATCTTCAAGTTCATCTGTTGTGGAAGAACTATCAAATGACATTTGTTGTTTATACAAAGATATAGCACCATCTTCACCCAAAGCCGCATGACGCTTAATCTCACCAACTACTTTTGTAGATGTTACATTACCAACTACAAGAGTACCTTGTGTATATGAAAAAGTAGCATGTACCTCATAGTCTGTACCAACCACTGGTGTGGAATATGTGTAGTTACCAGCTGTTCCACTTCTAACAATATTTTCATTAGCTAAATTTGAAGTGTAAATATATGCTGCTTGACCTCCATTAGTAAATTTCCACTTTATTCCGCTTGTTAGGCTTGACGCATCCTTATATGAGCCATTAACCCAACCACCGGCTTTCCAGTTCCATACTCCTGCCGTTCCATCAGCCCACGCTTCACCACTGAATGCTTGATGCCAATCATCAGCACTAATCTTGGCCGCCGGAGCGAACGCCAAACTTGTTACTACCATCGCTAAAGCTGCTACTATAGCAATGATACTTTTTACTTGTTTTTTCATGTTTTTCTCCCTTCTTAAATGAGTAAGTTAGCTTTTATTTAGTACGCACAAAACTCAAAATGGGTACACTTCACCCACTATGCGTTACTAATTCACTTTTGACTATAACATAGTAATATTTTTAAGTTAAGTACTCAAATTTTAGTCGGTTTCATTTTTCTTCGGCGCATTAAAACACCGTAAAATAATAAAAACCTCGTTGTTTTTCTATAGACAACGAGGTTTTAGCTTTTTCATTAAATTAGATAGCCTTAACAGCTGACCACTTAGAATAATACTTTTTATTTCCAATCTTCTTACGAGCTCTAAACTTTACATAGTATACAAGACCTTTTTTCAAGCTCTTAAACTTATATTTAGTCTTTTTAGTGTTTTTCACTACAGTGTATTTCTTTTTAAATGTATTAACTGTAGAATACTTAATCTGATATGTAGCATTCTTTATTTTTTTAAACTTTGCCTGTTTTCTAGGAATACTAACAAACTTAGGCTTTTTATTCTTAAAGTTCGCAATCTTTGTCTTCTTACATGCCTTAGCCACAGTCTTTTTGCTATATCCCTTTGCAGCCATTGGATACTTATAATAGAAAGAATAGCTATTATACTCTTTCCATCTAGCATGACCTTTGAAGGCGTCTCCCTTTAAGAAGTATTCATAGTCCTTCTTTGCATGCGTCAAAGTAGAATCCCATGTGGAATCTACATTATAATAGTAGTTTCCTAATTTTACGATGTTCCAACCATGGCTTATTTTGCTGAATGTGGAATCTCCAGCAATCACTCTATTTGAAATTCCTAATGTCTTATAAAACTTATACAGAAGTGTGGCATATCCCTGACACACTGCTTTTTTCCCTATCAACGCCTGATATGCTGAATAGTACTTAGTATTATCTGATGATACATTCTTTGCGTAGGACACATTATCACATATGTAATCATATACTTTCTTTATTTTGTCGTATGTAGATGTCTTATTGGTAAATTTAAAATCCTTTATTATACTATTCACTTTTTTATCTAGAGTATTTCTCTGCTTAACTGTAGATAGATATTCTATATTAAGTATGAATGTATAATAATAGTAGGAACCTGACTTCACTGCAGAATAATCTGTTGCTGTCTCATCCACATCCCATCTCATAAAGTCTCCCTGGTTAGGATTGCTAGTTTCTGCATATACCACCTTTTCAAATTTGTTAAATAAACTTTGCGGATCTGCGCTTTTGCTCTTGATTTTTGCTACCACTCTAGAATTATGCGCATATACTTTGTTGCGCGCCTCCACTCCTGCCTGTTTGTATGACTGGTACGAAGCTTTGTTTATAGCTGCTTCAATATTGATATTAGGCGCTACTGGCAGCAACATTACAATCATCAAACTAACGGCTACTAATCTCTTAAACATATTTCTCCCCTTCGGCTAATAACAATTATGAAGCTCTTCGAATACCTTCAAAGAGCTTCACTTTTTGTTATTTCTTCACTTTTCTCTTATACTTTGATTTGAATTTATCTCCGCCATATTTCCAGATTCTTGTCATCTTGTTTGGTACTTTCTTGTTATATGTAAATTTCTGGTCATCATATTTCTTAAGTTTGAAATGAATATGACTCGGAGTAACTTCTATCTGTGTTACGTGATTCTTATCGCTAATAATAGTGTCGAAGCCCAACTTCTTATTATTCTTGTCCTTAATCCATAGACACATTTTACCTTTATACAAAACTTCTTTGATATAAATGCGATAAGTTTTCTTCTTGCCTTTAACTTTGCCATGGTGTTTCCATAGTCCAAGCCAAGTCTTAACCTTGCGGTCAAACTTGTACATCTTGTTATTAAGTTTTGCTGCCTTAGGATAAACTTTTCCTATCTTTTCAAGTAGTTCACAAGCTGCTGCTATATTACCTTTGCCAGCTAATGCTTTTGCCTTATTATAGATAGATTCATTCAAGTTAGGTTCGTTTGTTAACTTAGCAACCTTATTGTAGACTTCAAGTCCTTTTTTATACTCTTCTTTACTTATTAAATATTTAGCATATTCATATCCATACTTGGCATACTGTTGTTTGTAAGCATTAGGATCTTTTGAATAAATATTCTGAATAGAATCCCAGGCATCTTTGTAATTACCTTTTACAAATGATACCTGCGCAAAACCTGCACTTGCTTTGTTCGCTAAGTTAATGTCTGATGCAGAGTCTGCACTCTTTTTGAAGTAGTTATAAGCATCATCTATCTTGTTGTCCGCCAATGCTTCCTCACCTCTATAGTAATCTAAGAATGAGTTAGCAACCTCGCCGTACTCGGAATTAGAATCAGCATCATAGGCTTTTTGAAAATTCTTTTTAGCCTGTTCCTCATTGCCCTTCTTTAAGTAATCAACGCCAATATTGTAATAACATTCTGCCTCATAATCCTCACTCTTTAAAAATCCATTTAAATCATCAAACGATTTGGCTGCCTGCACATACTTTTCTGCTTTGAGTAACTTCTTGGCTTTGCCATACTGCATATTTGGAATGAAGAAAGAAATTACTGAAAGAACAACTAAAATAGCAATTGCAATAACTACACCTATTGTTATTTTGAATCTCTTCTTAACAACAACTTCACGCTGTTTGATGGAATCTTCTCTGCTCTTCTTTCTATCTTCGTTCTGCTTGGCAGCTTCAAATTTTTTGTAAGCATCGTTTAATCTCTCATCAGCGTCTTTGTACCAGTGAATCTTTTCTAATATAGTGATACCTTCTGAGATATGTTCTGTGCCGTCTGATTGCACATAATTAAGCGCTGCCTTATAGGCATCTTCGTATTCTTTTAGATTATCCTCGGCAAATTCCTCAATATCTTCAATATCGCCTCGTGGCTCTAAAATAGCATCTGCCTTTTCCCATACTCGTCCATCCTCAAAGACTACTCTGTCTAGGCGAACCTTGAAATCATTTGCCTCTTTGTTATCAATAGTGAGTTTCGCCACACCCTTCGCGGATAAATACTTTTGACTAAGGGCCTTGTAAGAATGTTCAATCTCATCTACATTGCCTTCTGGGTCTTTGGCGATTACTGTTAGATATACGTCTCTGATAGCATCAGGAAAAATATTAGTAAACTTAAGATTAACTCTATTCTTATTGCTTACCTTATCATTTTCCAAAACACCCTTTTCCACGATGATTGGCGAACCATATGTCCAGAGGTTTTTTTCGAACTCAATCAGAGTAGTATATCTACCCTCGTCTACTTCTTTTTTTGAATTAGATTCTTTCTTATCACTCATTGTCCTAAACTTCCTTAATTTGATTTATTATTTTTTTACTTTTTTGCTCTTCTTAGCACTCCACTTGCCGTATAGTTTTGTGCCATTCACTTTCTTGTATGCTCTAGCTTTAACCCAATACTTAGTGTTCTTATCTAGTCCTTTGATTGTAAGTTTTGGTTTCTTTGTATTCTTCTGCTCGTAACCGTCAAAGGATTTGCTATCACACCATCTTACCTGGTATCCTGCCACTCCCTTAATTTTCTTCAAAGTTACGATAAGTTTTCTCTTCTTCTTATATTTAAGTGATTTAATTTTAACCTTTGCTGGTTTAGATACTGTAGTCGGTTTCACTGTAGGTTTTACTGTTGGCTTAACTGTAGGTGTAGGTGCACCATCTTGATAGTAGCGAACGTAATCCACGTACATAGTAAGTGGAAGTGTTCCTGCCGGAGGTGTTCCACCTGCTAAGTTTCCGCCTACGGCAAAGTTAAGTAGGATGTGGTAGTCATCGTTTAATACCGACTTCTTACCAACATTGTCATCCTTTGTAGCCCAATAAGCGTACTCATTACCGTTTAGATAGAAACTGATGCCTTCTCCATCTCTGTATACTCCATATGTATTCCAATCAGTCTTATCATATCCTGATGGATTAGACTGTCTCCACAAATATTTATCTGCTCCGTTTGCATCTGGAAAATGAATAGTAGCCTGTGCATATTTTTGATTATTAAATGATTCCTCTATATCAATCTCACCACAAGCTGGCCATGTTAGACCATTATTTCCAAGCATCCAAAATGCTGGCCAAATACCTTTAGATGATGGAATCTTTATTTTTGCTTCTAGATATCCAAGCCCTACTGAAACTTTAGGAGTGTTACTCTCTTTATCCCAAGTTCTAATTCGACCTGATGTATAACTATATCCTGCTCTATTTTCTTCTTTTGCTGTAATAGCAAGCATTCCATTTGCCACAGATACGTTTTGTTCTCTGTACCATTGAAGCTCATTATTACCCCAGCGCCAAACTCCGTAATCTGATCCATCTCCTGTTTGGCATTCCCAATAATTTTGATTTAGAGCATCGCCTTCAAATTCATCACTCCATTTGATGTGCATATTATTATAGTCAATACTAGATGGAGTTTCTGCCATAACAATCGCGCTCATCCCAAGAGTAAAGATTAATGTTGCTACCAACAATATTAATTTTTTCATATAGGTATCCTCCTTGCTTTAAGTCCGTCCTCACAATTCCCTATATATATTGTAAATAACAATGTTTATGAAAATTTGCTATCTATTAAGTTCTTTCTTTATTGCTTCAAAGAAACTGTCGTAATCTTCAAAGGCCTCTAACTGCGGATAGTCTTTCTTTAGTTGATCTGTAGTTCTAAACAAAAATCCTGCCTTGCTAGCTAATATCATATCGATGTCATTAAAACTATCGCCTGCTGCAATAGTCTCAAAACCCACAGACTGTAAAGCCTTAACTGTAGATAGCTTAGACTTCTCACATCTCATCTTGTGACTTAATATTTTTCCATCTTCTGCCACCTCTAGTGAATTGCAGAAAAGTGTAGGATACCCTAACTTTTTCATAAGCGGCTTTGCAAACTGTGTGAAAGTATCACTTATGATTATTACCTGTGTGATTTCCTTTAGTTTTTCTAGAAATTCTTTGGCGCCGTCTAATGGGTCAATTCCCTCTATTACTTCTTGGATTTCCTTCAACCCTAGTCCATTTTCATTAAGTATATTGATACGGTATTCCATTAGTTTATCGTAATCCGGCTCATCTCTAGTGGTGCGCTTTAATTCTTCAATACCTGTATGCTCAGCAAAAGTAATCCAAATTTCTGGAACCAATACTCCTTCTAAGTCTAGACATACTACATCCATTGTCACTCCTATCCGCTTTAAAACATTTTTGCACAAAATTAATACACTTATCTTAAAGCATAAGACCGTTTTTCTTCTATATAAATATATCAAAATATAGGTTGTTCTTCAATGTATTTAAAAGTTGAATTTTTTGTATTTTTTATTCATTTTATATTGATTTTCTTGATTTCTAGTTTAAACTAGATAGTATGCAAGATAATTTTGATCAAGAGATTCTTGACCCTACAGAATTTAATAATGGACTGACTGATGAGCAGGTTAGAGACCGTGTTAATCGCGGTCTTGATAACGAGCCCGTAGATAGTAACACGCGTACCGTAGGCCAGATTGTTGCTTCAAATGTGTTTACTTACTTTAACTTGGTGTTTGCGGTGCTAGCTGCTCTTCTTATTTTGGTGGGTTCTTTTAAGAATTTGACGTTTCTTCCTATTATTATAGGAAACACTTTGATTGGTATCATTCAGGAGCTTCGCTCAAAGAAAGTTTTAGATAAACTTAATATGCTTAACGCACCACACACAAAGGCTATCAGAAACGGCCAGGAGGTAATGGTGGATTCTGTGGATTTGGTGCAGGATGATGTTGTGGTCTTTGAGGCGGGCAATCAAATACCAGCGGATGCCATAGTAATAGAAGGAAATGTTTCAGTTAATGAGTCTCTCTTAACAGGTGAGGCTGACGAGGTGTCAAAGACCGATGGAGATCAGCTTATGTCGGGTTCTTTTATAGTTTCTGGTACTTGTAAAGCTAGACTGGATAAGGTGGGTAAGGAATCTTATATTTCTCAACTTACACTTGAGGCTACCAAAACACAAAAAAAGGAACAATCTGAGATGATTCGTTCTCTAGATAAATTGGTTAAGGGAATTGGTATTATTC
This sequence comes from uncultured Eubacterium sp., assembly GCA_905235555.1. GTDB lineage: Bacteria > Bacillota > Clostridia > Lachnospirales > Lachnospiraceae > Eubacterium_G. Next base: position 37,100 of record CAJOMD010000013.1, on the reverse strand, counting down.
TTATTCCTGTAGGCATCATAATGGTAGTTCAACAATATTTCTTTAATGACGCTACTCTCCAGAAGAGTATCACTGGAATGGTAGCTGCTGTACTTGGTATGATTCCAGAGGGTTTATATTTGCTTGCAAGTATTGCTTTGGTTGTAAGTACTATGCGCCTTGCGAAGCAACAAGTTTTGCTACACGATATGAAGTGTATTGAAACTCTAGCTAGAGTTGATGTGTTGTGTGTAGATAAAACAGGTACTATCACTGTCCCAGATATGGAAGTGAGCGGCTTAAAGCTTATGGAATCAAAAGATAAAGATGAATGCTTCTGGCTTCTAAGCGATTTTTCTTCATCTATGGCCAATGACAATGCCACAATGGATGCAATGAAAAAATACTTCAACGGCAAAGATGTAAAGAAAGCGGATGAGATTTTCTCATTCTCGTCTGCATACAAATATAGTGCTGCAAAGTTTGGCGAAGACAACTATGTGTTGGGTGCGCCCGAATTTATTTTGAAGGACAAATATGAAGACTATGCAGAAGATATTGAAGAATACACCGACAAAGGATACCGCGTGGTGGTATTTGGTAAATACGATGGAGAACTAGATGGACAGGCTTTAAAGCAAGCTGTTAATCCACTTTGCTTTGTATTTTTGTCAAATGCTATTAGGGCTGGTGCAAAAGACACATTTGCGTACTTTGCTAGATGTGGTGTGGAATTAAAAGTTATATCTGGAGATAACCCTAGAACTGTTTCCGAGATTTCTATAAAAGCAGGAATTGAAAACGCCGACAAATATATTGACGCTTCTACTTTGAAGGACTACGACGATATCTATGATGCTATTCAAAAATACACTGTCTTTGGACGTGTTACTCCTGAACAAAAGAGATTATTTGTTCAAGCCCTTCAAGAACAAGGACGTACTGTTGCTATGACTGGTGACGGTGTAAACGACGTGCTCGCTCTTAAGGATGCAGACTGTAGCGTGGCTATGGCCAGTGGTTCAGATGCTGCTAGTAATGTAGCGCAAATCGTACTTTTGGATTCTGACTTTTCAAGAATGCCTTCTGTAGTGCTAGAGGGACGACGCGTGGTTAACAATATTCAGCGTTCTGCTTCCCTATTTTTAGTTAAGAATATCTTCTCACTACTTATGGCACTAACGGCTATGATCTTTGTATGGCAATATCCACTAGAGCCATCACAGATTTCTTTGGTGGGCGCATTTACTATTGGTATTCCATCATTTGTTTTGGCGATGGAGCCTAACAAGAATAGAATACGCGGCCATTTCTTGACTAATGTATTCCTTAAGGCTTTGCCGGCGGGGCTTACCACATTTATAGTAATGGGCGGATTTGTATTCTTCTGTTATGAGTTTAAAGTGGGTACTACTAACCTATCATCTGCCTGCACTATCATTATGGCGATTGTTGGATTTATGATTCTTTATAAGATTGCTTCGCCTATGACAAAGTGGCATGCAGCCTTGATTGGTGTTTTGATAGTGGGATGTATAGCAACAATGATTTTATTCAGAGACCTATTCTCAATGCATATGGTTACTGATTATCAAACAATTATGTTGTTTGTAATTTTTGCTATTTGTACGGAGCCGATATTTAGATACTTATACCAATTTTGTAGTTTCATTCAAAAGAAGGTTTCTAGCAGATATACACGATAATTTTATTTGACAACCCTCTAAGATTTGTGATATAAATAACTAGTGCATTTAAGCGCTTAGGGGCGTAGTTCATCGGTAGAATAAGAGTCTCCAAAACTCCAGAGGTGGGTTCGATTCCTACCGCCCCTGCTCAAAAGAAACTATCTAACAGATAGTTTCTTTTTTATTTGCTAAAAGAAAAACAGTTGTATTCACTTGAATCGTTCGTACAACTGTTTTTTAACAATTAAATAATATTATATCTGTTCACTCGCTTCTTTTATATTATTAACACCAACTAACTCTATTCCATCTTCTTTTATATTCTTTAAAGAAACTGCCGGCATTATCACTTTTTTAAATCCTAACTTTTTGGCTTCGGCCACTCGCTGCTCTGCCTGAGATATGGCTCTCACCTCTCCGGCCAATCCTACCTCGCCAAAGACTATGGTGTCTGGACTTATCACTCTATTTTTAAAGCTACTGATAAATGCCATAACAAGTGCAAGGTCAAGCGCTGGTTCATTCACTTTCATTCCGCCTGCGATATTTACATACGCATCGTAATCTGCCATTTGAAGTCCAATACGCTTTTCTATAACTGCCATAAGCAAGTTTACTCTGTTGTAATCCGTACCCACTGCTGTTCTTCTAGGCTGCCCAAAGTTTGTGCGAGAAAGTAGGGCTTGTATTTCAACTAGCATTGGCCTTGTACCTTCCATCAGACATGCAACCACTGTACCCGATGCATCTTTGGCTCTGCCTTCTAGCATATATTCCGACGGATTAAGGACTTGGTTAAGTCCATCGTTTCTCATCTCGAAAACACCTATCTCATTGGTTGAACCAAAACGGTTTTTAACTCCGCGAATAATTCTGTATACTGCCTGTTTATCTCCCTCAAAGTATAGAACAGTATCTACCATATGCTCTAGCATTCTAGGGCCTGCCACTGTTCCCTCTTTGGTAACGTGTCCTACTATAAAAATAGGAATGTTCTCGCCCTTAGCCAGCTGCATCAAAGAATTAGTAGACTCTCTTACTTGTCCCACACTACCAGGAGCTGTGCCTATATCTTCTCTATACATAGTCTGGATAGAATCAACCACCACTGCGTCCGGCTTTTGATCCAACACTGTAGCTTCTATAGTCTCAAGATTAGTCTCAGACAAAAGTTTTAAACTGTCGCTGAAATCTCCCATGCGGTTTGCGCGAAGTCTAATCTGCTTCAAAGACTCCTCACCTGAAATGTATAAAACATTGAGCCCACTGTTTGCCATATTTTGGCACACTTGCAAAAGAAGAGTGGATTTTCCAATGCCTGGATCTCCACCCACTAGCACTAAACCACCTGGCACTATTCCACCGCCCAATACACGGTCTAGTTCACTAAAGCCTGTGGTAATTCTCTCTTCATCCTTTGCAGTCACCTCGTTTATGGTAACTGGGTCGTTTACTAATAAACTTTTGTGAGCGTGCGCTTTCTTCTTGGAAGTTGGAGCCTCTGCACATGTTCCTCCCGCATGACACGCAGGACATACGCCAAACCATGTGGTTTGCTCGTTGCCGCACTCTGTACAATAAAATAAGTTTTTCTCTTTAGCCATATTTTTACCCCTTTAAAAGATACGAATTGCACATTTTAAATGTGCAATCCGTTTTAATGTATATTTATTATTAAATGATTAGTCTAAATCGATAAATTCAAAATCGTTGTCTTCATCTGGCTCGTCTTCTTCATCGTCTGATTGAAGCATTGATTTAAGTGTACTCTTCAAATCTTCCGGTTCATTCAAACTTTCAACATCAATCTCAGACGTATCAACAATTTCTCTCTTGTCTGCTATGTTCTCAATTGGTTCTGCTAACTCTGGTCCATCATCTTTTGACAAGTCCACTAGCACTTCGTCCTCTGAATTTATTTCTCCACCGTAGAAACCTTCTGTAGATTCTTTGTCTGTGCCAAAGGTTGGCTCATCACCATATCCGTCGTGATGTTTGCCGAAGTCCCTCTTTTTCTTGTGAGTTTCTTCTATAGGCTCTTCCATATCGTCAGCGTCCAAGTCCAAAATATCATCTTCAGTTTCCACCGCATCCATATCTTCTTCTATTGGTGGAGTGTCAACTGGGATTGCGTCTATATCGTCTTCGTCTGGTTCTTCTTCATCCTTTTCGTTCTTTTGGTTATCGTTATCAGGATTATCTTCACCCATACCTGCTGTCACAAATTCTTCAGCTTTAATCTTCTTTTCCTTCTTATTAAGTTTGCTGTGAATTAGCAAGAATATTAAGATAATGATTAGTACTGCCATTCCAATAATAACATAGCGGAAGATATTGTACTTTTTAGTCAAAGCATTCTTTCTTTCCTTCATATTATCATATGCCTGATTAGCTGCTTCAATCTGACTATTAACATCGTTATCAATCAGGTATCTTTGCATACATTTTTCGATGTCGTCATATGTGTATAGAGATGTCTCTCCATCCCAATTCATAGCATAGACAAAGAACATTTCTTTCTCTTCGTCCAAAACCCATGCTTTTACCTTCTGTCCATCAATCTTGATAGTCTTAGTATCGTAATTTTTTAAGATATCGTCTGGCTTTTCAGGCTCAACAATAGTATACATTCTACTTTTTACTCTCACATTATTCATAATGTAGAATTTTTTTGCATCATTATCGTATATACAGAATCCTTCGCCATCAGAGCCTACCAAGTAAAATGCTGTTAAGTCTTTTTCTTTACCCTTGATAGCATCGTACTTTTTGCCTTTGTAGCTGGCTGTTGTCTTTACAAATCCTCTAGGAATATCTTTCTTTGAGAAAGAAGTGATCTTATATTCCTTGCCATCCATTTCTACTTTAGCAGATTTTTTGCCAGCTTTTTTCTTATTAGAAGATGATTTTTTAGCAGCTTTGCCACCCTCTTCATAATTAGCATCCTCTGATGGTTTAAGTTTTGTAGTGTTTAGTTTGTAAACTTGCTTTGCGCCGTTTGGAGCGGTCACTGTTACTGTAGTCTTGTTTTTTCCAGTATCCATTCTTGTGTTTACTGCTTCTTTATCTACCACTGCTGTAGATGCTGGATTATTAGTAGTAACCAAAATTTCTATTCTAGTACAAGTGGATTTTACTATAAAATCATACTTATAGGTGGTTGGTTTAAATTTAAACTTAAGTTGTTTTTTTACCCCAGCTGTATCCACACTATACACTTGCATAGTTTTTAAATCTGTATCACTGGCAGCCTTTACTGAAACTTGGGCTGAAGCAAATACAAATGTAAGCGCAATCATTGCAATTAGTAATCTCTTTAGACTTTTCATTTTAAATGGTCTCCTTTATCTGAATTTTATAATTCTTTTCCTATGTCTGTTCTCATATATTTGTTATCAAAATCGATTAGCTTTGTAGCTTCGTAAGCGTTTGCTCTAGCTTCTTTTAATGTGTCGCCTTTAGCTGTCACTCCTAACACTCTTCCACCATTTGTCACGATTTTGCCATCATCTAGTTTTGTGCCTGCGTGGAATACATAGTATCCATCTTTTCCGTCGAACTGTTCAAGACCTTTTATCTCGAATCCTTTTTCGTATGAAACTGGATATCCATCACTTGCTAGCACCACGCATACTGCAGCATTATCTTCAAACTCGAGATCAATCTCATCAAGTTTTCCGTCTATGCACGCCTCAAACACGTCTATTATATCATTTTTCATTCTTGGTAACACTACCTGTGCTTCAGGATCACCAAATCTAGCATTGTACTCTAGAACTTTTGGTCCATCCTCTGTTAACATTAAGCCAAAGAATATGATTCCTGTAAACGGTCTACCCTCTTGGCTCATCGCATCCACTGATGCCTGGTAGATATATTTTTTACAAAACTCGTCCACATCGTCTGTGTAGAAAGGACTAGGCGAGAATGTTCCCATTCCACCAGTGTTAAGTCCTTGGTCACCGTCTTTGGCGCGCTTGTGGTCCTGCGCTGAAGTCATAATCTTTATAGTCTTTCCATCCACGAATGAAAGAACTGAAACCTCTTTGCCAGTCATAAATTCTTCCACTACTATAGTATTTCCGGCTTCGCCAAATTTCTTATCAAGCATTAAAGTCTTAACGCCTTCCATAGCCTCTTCTCGTGTCTTACAAATCAACACTCCTTTGCCGAGGGCTAATCCGTCTGCCTTAAGTACGATTGGCATCTTTGCAGTCTCTAGATATTTCATTGCTTCCTCTGGTGAGTCAAAGTTTTCATATCCTGCTGTTGGAATATTGTACTTCTTCATCAAATCTTTTGAAAATGCCTTTGAACCTTCTAAAATAGCTGCGTTCTTTCTTGGGCCAAACACTCTAAGTCCAGCTTCTTCAAACTTATCAACAACGCCACCCACTAGTGGATCGTCCATTCCGATAACCGTTAAATCAATTTCTTTTTCCTTTGCAAAGTCCACTAGTTTATCGAACTCCATTGCTCCGATATCTACGCACTCTGCTATCTGACCTATACCAGCATTACCTGGTGCACAGTAAATCATGTCAACCTTTGGACTCTTTGCTACTGATGCTGCTATAGCATGCTCACGTCCGCCACTTCCTACTATTAATACTTTCAATCTTTTCTCCTCGCTTTGTTTTTTCTATTTGTTTTTTAGCCTACTGCTTATTTGCTAATTCGTTTATTACTTCAGGAAGAATTTGCCACTCGGCCTCTTCCATAACACGTCTCTGTAATGTTTCAGGCGTATCGTCTTCTCTGACCGCCACCGCCTTTTGTTTGATGATAGGGCCTGTGTCTGTGCCTTCATCCACGAAGTGCACTGTGGCACCTGTTATCTTTACGCCACGCTCCAAAGCCTTCTCATGAACTTTTAATCCATAGAAGCCATCTCCACAAAATGAAGGAATAAGCGATGGATGAATGTTTATTATTTTGTTCTCATACTTTTTTACAAGTTCTGCAGGAAGTACTACTAAAAATCCTGCTAGCACTATCAAATCTAGATTGTAACTATCGATTGTATCTAGAAGTGCTTTGTTAAATTCATCTCTAGTCTCATAATCTTTAGGTGAGACCGCCACTGCTTCTATATTTTTATTTTTAGCGCGCTCCAGCGCGTAAGCATCTTTTTTATTACTTATTACAACTTCCAGTGTGGCGTTTGTAATCTTTCCAGCATCCATTGCATCCATAATGGCTTGCAAGTTTGTGCCACCACCAGAAACTAAAACTCCAAATCTCATTTTGACCCTTTCAAAACTTAAAAAATGTTTGTATAACGAGTGTTTCGTTATTATTTTTACTCACTAATCTACTAGCACTGCTTCTTTTTGGCCAGCTTCTATGTGTCCAACTTCGTAAGCCTTATCTCCAGCCGCTTCTATAGCTGCTATAGCCTTATTTACGTCAGCCTCGTCCACAGCAATAATCATTCCAAGTCCCATATTGTAAGTAGCATACATCATCTCTTCATCTATTCCGCCTTCTCTTTGAAGCAGACCAAAGATAGGTGGAATGTCGTAGCTATTCTTGTTTACGATAGCCTTAACTCCGTCTGGAAGCATACGAGGGATGTTTTCGTAAAAACCACCGCCAGTAATGTGGCTACAACCCTTAACAGTAATACCAGCATCCTTCACATTCTTAAGAGCCTTAACATATATGCGAGTAGGTGCAATCAATGCCTCGCCCAAAGTAGTTCCTAGTTCATCGTAGTAAGTATCTAGTGACTCTTTAGTCATATCAAACACTTTACGTACCAAAGAGAAACCGTTTGAGTGAACGCCTGTAGATGCAATACCGATAAGCTTATCACCAGGCTTAATGTTCTCGCCAGTAATTAAATCTTTTCTATCAACTACACCCACGGCAAAGCCAGCCAAATCGTAATCATCCTCTGGCATCAAACCAGGGTGCTCTGCTGTCTCACCGCCCACTAATGCTGCACCAGACTGCTTACATCCTTCTGCCACACCACTCACTATAGTGGCTATTTTTTCTGGGTAGTTTTTACCGCATGCAATATAGTCTAGGAAGAATAATGGCTCTCCACCAGAACAAGCAATGTCATTTACACACATTGCCACTGCATCTATTCCTATAGTATCGTGCTTATCCATTACAAATGCTAACTTTACCTTTGTTCCACATCCGTCTGTTCCAGATAAAAGCACTGGATCATCCATTTCCTTTACTTTAGACAAATCAAATGCTCCTGCAAATCCACCAATTCCACCTAGCACCTCAGGTCTCATTGTCTCCTTGATGCTAGCTTTCATTAGTTCTACTGATTTGTACCCCGCTTCAATATCTACTCCTGAACTCTTGTAATCCATTTCTTTCCTCGCTTTATAATTATTTGATGAGCAAGCCTCATCATCTCAAACAACTGATGGACTATTTGTTTAGTGCTTCATCCTTTGCCATTACTTCTTTTTTCATATTTTCTGCATATGCCTCTAGTTTACATAATAATTCGTCATCTTCAGTAGCCAAAATCTTTGCAGCCAATATGCCAGCGTTAAGTCCGCCGTTTATAGCTACTGTAGCCACAGGAACACCTGAAGGCATCTGAACTATTGAGTATAGTGAATCTACACCACCCAAGTCTGAAGTTTTCATCGGAATTCCTATAACTGGTAATGGGAACAATGCTGCACACATACCTGGCAAGTGCGCTGCCTTTCCTGCGCCAGCTATAATAACTTTCATTCCATTGTCCTTAGCATTCTTTGCCCAGTCAAAGAAGATGTCTGGTTCTCTGTGCGCTGAGATAATTCTCATCTCGTAATCAATTCCCATCTCGTCTAGAAATGCTGCTGCTTTCTCCATAACAGGCATATCTGAATCGCTGCCCATAACTATTCCTACTTTTGCCATTTTCATTTCCTCTTTTCCATTTATTTTAAATATTTACAATACTTAATTTTCATTTTTTACTAATCTACGCTTCATCCAACGCTTCGTTTAGTAATTCTGTTCCTTCTAGTACAAATCTTCCCTGCTCAATAATCTTAATTTCATCACCATCTTTTGTGATAGCTACTATATCTCCCAATTCATCGTATGGGATAGTGACATCCGTGTGGCAGCCAAAGTATGCTTTAGAGATGTCAGTCTTACGTAGCGCTGATACTTCGTTTTCTCTGGCCACTATCTGCTTGCCGTCTGGATTAAATGTCTCCATATCTTCCTGGAAACTGAAACATGTATCGCCCACTGCAAAGTGAGGTCCCATCTTCTCTACTATCAAAATAGGAAGTTTGTATATACAATCATATTTGTTTGCAATCACGTACGCTGTGGTGTTTGTTCCAATAGCAAACTCACCAATAGGCAAAGTCTCGTGATTGAACATTACATTTTCTTTGAAGTAGTTTTTGTTTTCATCAAGCGAGTCAAAGTTCTGGCATCTGTAATCTTTGATCATTCCATCTTCAAACTCAATCTCCAATTCTTTAAAGTTTAAGCCTTTCAAATAAACTGAACTTACATGAAGTAGTCCGTTTGTACCTTTAAGTCTAGGAGATGTGAATACCTCGCCCAAAGGAATATTTACATCCGCCAAACAGTTTTCAAAGTTTGTCTCCTTAGTTGGGTCATTCATCTCATGCATTGCCACTGTAAAATCTGTCTTGTTGTTTCCTCTACCAGTTATGTGCACAAACTCTGCCTTGTCCAAAGCATCAATAAGTACTTGTTGAACTTTTCCATACTTTTCAGTATCAAGACTGTTAATCTTTACTGTCTCGTGGAAGAATTCTTCAAAGTTGTCTCCAAACTCTGGAATAGGGAATGAGATGATAGTAAAACTTCTCTCCTCACCCTTAATATATGTTCTAACAATTTTTGTAAACTCTGTCTGATACTGGGCTGTCAACTCCTGCTGCTCTGGCGTAAACTTGATAGCCTCTGGTGTGCTCTCTGGCTCAAAAGGTTTCTCTCCAAAGATTTCTAGTCTAGCTGGACCAGCCATCTGAGAAGCCAATTCTTTTCTACTCTCGTAAGCTGCTGTCACAGTTTCTAGTTTTCTTTTCATGTAAGCCTTATCAAAGAATAATGCTGAATCTTGCTTATGATCAAAAGCATACTGCTTATTCATATCTGTAGATTGGTAATCGTAATGACCGATAACTGGCTTAAGTCCCATATCTGCAAAACGCTTAATAGCAGCCTTAACAATTCTTTCAAAACCAAGCACATACATTAACTGTACGTTACTCTTGATTGATAAGTCTTTCCCTGTGGCTACAAACCCTCTTCTGTAACCTTCAGTATAAAGACTTGCAATCTCATCTATCTTCTCATCGCTAAGTGTATTTAAAAACTTAGCCATCTTAATTTCATTATCACCAATGTGGTTTCCGTATTTGTAAAGATATCTAATATCACTATGATCACTTTCTGTAATAATCTTTGCCACTCTGTCTTTACTTGGGTCTACAGTGCTTCCCAAAACCACATCCATAAAAATTTCAGAATTATCTCTCTCAAATGTGTATATAATGTCTTTCAAGTTTTCAGGTGTTAGTCCCTCTTCATCCTCAAACAGACTATAAATCTCAATTGCTAGTTCACATCTAATCAAAGCAACTTCTAAGTCACCCTCAAACATATTCATTATTCCTGAACGTAGGGATGCATAAACGTAGCAAAGCATCTGACCATACTCCTTGCCCAAAGTATTCACTGCATATGTAGGGTTTGCAAAACTAGACTTATAGTTTTCAAGCTCTATCTCTTCGTATAACTTTTTATTAAAAGTTTCTAATTCTTCCAATGTGCCCTCATCAAAGAAACCTGCATCTTTCTTTTCCTTAATCTCATCAATTAAAAGAATTAGTTTAGCCACGGCTTCAAAGTACGATTTAAATTGACTGTCCACTGCTGTTTCATTTAATATTTCATTTGCTTTTTCAATTACTAGTGTGTATCTTTCTTCCATTATTGTCCTCTCTACTTTATGTGTTTCTTATTAAGTGTTTTTATTCATTTATGATTATGTGCTTTTAAATATATGCTATATAAATCAAAATCACAAAAATCCATATAATCGCATTGATTATTGTTCCAATATATGAAAATCTATAAAACTTATTTTCTTCAGTAAAACTTCTAATACCAATGATAAATCCCATAAGTGCTGAGATGAATATTATTATCACAATAATTCCAATGTACATTCCAGATTTGCCATCTTCCATCACTGCCATAGTGATAGTAAGAGACATAAGGGCTAGATTGCAAAGTCCAATGGTACTTGAAATTCTTCCACCTCTTGCGTATTTGCTCAGTGGAATTCTTCTATCTTTTTTGTCTTCTCTGGTAGGCTTTGGCGCCTTCGCTCTTTTGCTAAACATTTCTACCTCTTAATTTGTCGCTCTTGCAATCGCATAAATAATATATCCTATGATTGCACCTGCTGTGTTTAGAATAATATCATCTATATCAAATGCTCCCACTTTTGTGAGAATCTGAATTACCTCAATGGCTCCTGAGAACATCACAGCTAGTAGTGTTACCACGAAAAAGTTTCTAGTCACTTTGTTTTTTGAACTCATTGGAATCAAAAATCCAAACGGTACAAAAATAAGCATATTCCCACCTAAGTTCATAAGTGTAGTCTTCCAACCATATGTATATCTCATTGCCCAAAATCTTTTAATTTCGTTGAAAGGATGAATATTCATTCTACGAACTGGAGTCCCTATTTTTCTGCCTAACTCATCACTAAAGAACATAAAGAAAATAAGTAGCGCAAAATATGCTACTAAAAAAATTCTTCCAACTATTCTGTTTATTCTTTTTTTCTTTGCTTGTTGCATTTATTTTCCTTTAGATGTTATTATCTTATCTTTATAGTATCAGCCTTTTAATACTTGTTATTCTTTCGCCCCATATTCTTTATAATACTCGTCTATTCTTTCCTTTGTCTCGTGATCTAGTCTTCCCTCTTTGGTCAAATATTCTACCACTTCATCCATGCTAACAATTGCGTTTGCATCGAATCCGTATTTTTCTTTAATCTCATCTATCGCTGTCTTATCAGACGTAAGTCCTTTTTCCATGCGGTTTAGTGAAACCATAAGTCCAATAATTTCGACATTGCCCTGAGCTTGAATGATAGGAAATGTCTCCTCAATAGATTTACCTGATGTAGTCACATCTTCTATTATCACCACTCTATCGCCATCTTTAATCTTGCTTCCAAGTAAGATTCCCACATCTCCGTGATCCTTTTCTTCCTTACGATTTGAACAATATCTGATTTCTTTTCCATATAAATTATAGAAAGCTATTACTGTAGCCACACCCAAAGGGATTCCTTTGTAGGCCGGGCCAAATAGCACGTCGAAATCATCGCCGTAGTGCTCGTGTATAGCCATTGCATAGTACTCGCCAAGTTTCTTAAGCTGAGAACCAGTAACATACGCTCCTGCGTTCATAAAGAATGGTGACTTTCTTCCACTTTTCAAAGTGAACTCTCCAAACTTTAAAACATCTGATTCAATCATAAAATCAACAAATTCATTTTTGTATGTTTTCATTGTGTCTCCCTTTTTTATATTTTTATAATTAAAAATAGATTTCATTAATCCTTTAAACATGATATTGGCACTACATATATATCATCTTCTCGTTTATAAGCATACTCACCCACACCCACTAAAAGCATCATAAATGATGGTTTTCCCATCTTTGTTGTGTCAATCTTATTATGTAGTTTCTTCAGATTATATGCTCCCTCTTCAATTAATCCTTTACCGCCAAGTTTTATTTCGGTTAAACCGTATTCTCCACTTCTTAGTCTAATGACAGCATCACACTCCAGACCTGTTTTATCTCTAAAATGAAGAACCTCTCCACCCAATGATTCTGTGTAAACTCTCAAATCTCTCACACACATTGTTTCAAATAAGAATCCCATAGTGTTTAAATCGTTAACCAATTCTTTTGGTCCTATACCTAATGCCGCTGTAGCTATTGATGGATCTATATAATATCTTGTGCTAGACGTTCTGATAGAAGTTTTAGACCTCAAATTTGGATTCCAAGCTTCCATTTCCTCTATCACATAGATTTTTTTTAAGGCATTAATATAAGACACAATGGTATCTTCGTCTAAGGTTGAAGAATCATTTGTTGAGATATCTTTTTTTATCAATGCATTACTTACTTGTCCGCCTTGATGTCTAGCATAAGACCTCATTAAGCGTTTTACTCTCTCTGGATTTTTATTGACACCATCTGCTCGATTTACATCAGAATGAATAATGGCGTCGTAATAATCTACTGCTTGTGACAATGCTGCTTTCTCTTTCATATCAACGGCCTTAGGCCACCCACCTCTACATATCTGATAAGCTAATGTATCTATATCTATATCTATATTTGATTTCCCACTGATACTTTTTGGTCTCTCAAATAGCTGTTTTAAACTAACCTCTCCACTCGACTCTAACGATTCGTATAAAGACATTGGCCTCATTTTCAACCAAGTATATCTACCTGTTCCAGAATGTGTGATTTCATTTGTTTCAATTGGTACTGCTGATCCAGTTAATATAAATTGTCCTTCTTTATTCCTAGTGTCAATTTCATATCTCGCCGCGTCCCATATTTTAGGTGCTATTTGCCACTCATCTACTAGTCTGGGGGTATCTCCTTCTAACAGTTTTGAAGGATCTATCTCTGATAAATGAATATTAGTTTCTCTTTTTGCTGGCTCATCCATCCTAATAACACTTTTTGCTACTTGCAAAGCAGTTGTTGTTTTTCCACACCACTTTGGTCCATCAATAACAACTCCACCCTTTGCCTCTAATTTATCTAATAATATTTGATCTACTATTCTTTTTTTGTAGTTATTCATAAATATACCTCCAAGTTTATAGTAGTATATTTTCGGTTATTTGGCAATATATTTTTCGGTTATTTGGCAATATATTTTTCGGTTATCTGGCTTTATTGATTATTTGGAACAAACTTTTTTGCTTGAAAAATTATTTAAACTACTGCTCCAATCAAATCATTAATATCTGATACATTATGTTTAATCATGTATTCTTCTATGCCCTTAACCACTTCCATAGTGGCATTTGGATTATAAAAGTTTGCTGTACCCACTGACACCATAGTGGCTCCCGCCAAAATCATTTCAATAGCATCATCTGCTGTCTGGATTCCACCCATTCCTATAATCGGAAGGTCTACCGCATTTGCCACTTGATAGACCATTCGAACAGCTATCGGATGAATAGCTGGGCCTGATAATCCGCCGGTCTTATTTGCAAGCACAAAGTCTTGCTTTTCAATATTTATCTTCATACCAGTCAAAGTGTTGATTAATGAAAGTGCATCTGCACCACCACGCTCGGCAGCCTTTGCCATCTCCACTATATCAGTCACGTTTGGACTAAGTTTCATAATGACTGGTTGTTTAGCAACTTCTTTTACTTTTCTTGTGATTTCTTCCACAGTCTTTGGATCTGTTCCAAAAGCAATTCCGCCTTCTTTCACATTTGGACATGAAATGTTTATTTCCAACATATCCACATCTTCATCAGCTAATCTCTTAACACAATCCAAGTATTCTTCTTCAGTGTGACCGCAGACATTTACAATAATCTTCGTGTCAAACTTTCTTAAGAATGGAATGTCTCTTTTTGCAAAAACATCTACGCCAGGGTTTTGAAGCCCTACAGCATTTAGCATTCCGCCGTATGTCTCAGCCACTCTTGGAGTGTCATTTCCTTCCCAAGGAGTACTGGCAACGCCCTTTGTAGTGACAGCTCCCAAGTTATCTAAATCTACAAATTCACTGTACTCTTCGCCCGAGCCAAATGTGCCCGAAGCCACAGTGACAGGATTCTTAAACTCTACTCCTGCTATATTTACTTTTGTGTTCAAATCTTTACTCATAGTTTTTCCTTTAAACTTTAAAAACTTTTATTAAACTAAAAATTTATTTCATTTGCATCAAACACTGGTCCATCTTTACAGATTCGTTTGTTGCAAACATTTGTGTGTTCATCTTTTTTCTTTGTCTTGCAAACACATGCTAGGCATGCACCGATACCACACGCCATTCTCTCCTCTAGAGAAATCTGACACTCGATACCTTTTTCATTTGCCCAATCTTTTAGAGCCTTTAGCATTGGTATAGGGCCGCAAGCATAAAGCACATCACCATTTATGCCGTTTTCGTTTAGCGCATCTATTACTGTTCCCTTTGTGCCAGTGCTACCATCTTCAGTAGCAATAACTACCTTAGAGAACTGCTCAAGCTCATCAGTTAGGAAAAGCTCATCTCTGTAACCCATAACTGAGATTACATTATCTTTACCTATCTTTTCTGATAAGTTCTTTGCAAGTTCAACCATTGGTGGAATTCCAATTCCTCCGCCCACTAAAATGGCTTTCCCATCTCGTAACATAAAACCAGTGCCAAGTGGTCCAATAATTTGGATATCTTCACCTTTTTGATAGGTTGACATAAGTTGGGTGCCTCCACCCACCACTCTGTACACTATACGAAGTGCATTTTCTTTCACCTCACAAATACTGATAGGTCTTGGTAAAAGTTTTGAATCATCATTTACATACACATCGATAAACTGACCAGGCTTAGCTTCCTTTGCCGCAGGCGTTTCTATCCACATGCTATAAATTCCATCTGCTATTTTATTTTGACTTAAAATTTTTACAGTTTCTTTTTTCATCTTAATTTACTTTCTCAATATCTTTGTTGCTCTCGCTAATAATATAGTGTGGACGCTCTTTCACTTCCACATAAGTCTTCGACAAATACTGTCCAATAATACCGATACAAAACATCTGCACGCCGCTTAAGAATACAATGATACAAACGAGTGATGGCCAACCTGAAACTGGATCTCCCCAGATAAACTTTCTAACCATAATGAATATGATTGCTATAAAGGCTATCAATGTAAAGACTATTCCAAAGATTGATGCTATCTGCAAAGGAGCATTTGTAAAGTTTACAATTCCATCTACAGAGTATTTAAACAAACTCCAGAAACTCCACTTGGTCTCGCCTGCCACACGTTCTTTGTTTTCAAACTCTACCCACTTAGTTCTATATCCAATCCAACCAAAGATACCTTTTGAGAATCTGTTTCTCTCACCCATCTTCACAATAGCTTGAACCATATCTTTTGTCATTAGTCTAAAGTCTCTTGCGCCATCCGCTATATCAGCATCTGACCATCTATTAATCAATTTGTAAAATCTTCTAGCGAAGAATGAACGAATCTTTGGCTCTCCTTTTCTACTTACACGTCTTGTTGCCACACTGTCATACTCTCCACTCTCTAGGTATGTAACCATCTCAGGCAAAAGTGAAGGTGGATCTTGTAAGTCTGCATCCATTATTGCCACGTAATCTCCTGTGGCGTTGCAAAGGCCTGCGTACATGGCAGCTTCTTTGCCAAAGTTTCTTGAGAATGAGATGTATGTAGTCTTTCTATCGTATGCAGCTAATTCTTTTAAAAGTTCTAATGTTTTATCTTTTGAGCCGTCATCCACAAAGATGTATTCAAAGTCAAAAGAAAGCATTTCGCTTGATACTTTCTCTAACTCTTTGTATAAATATTTTAGACTCTCTTCCTCGTTGTAACATGGAATTATTAAAGATATTTTCTTCATAACTCTCTCCTAAAAAATGGTTTTAATATCTTCTATCATATTAATTGTGGCCTGACGAGAAGCATCTGCAAATGACTCTTCATCAAAACCATCCAAGTTTTTGTAAGCACAAATGATTCCTCTAGATGAATTGACAATGGCTCCCAAACCGTCCTCGTTAAAAAATGGTTTGAGGTCTTTCGCTGTTCCACCCTGCGCACCGTAACCAGGTACCAAGATGTAACTCTTTGGCATAACCTTGCGAAGAACTTCTCCCATCTCTGGGTATGTAGCTCCCACTACTGCTCCTATATAGCTGTAAGTTTCACCCATACAGTCTTTGCCCCACTCATCTACTTTTTCTCCAACCATCTCGTAGAGTGGCTTTCCATTTATTTCTTGATCTTGGAACTCCCCGCTAGAATGATTAGAAGTCTTAACCAAAATGAATAGTCCCTTCTTCTCTTCCTTACAAACATCGATAAATGGATTAATTCCATCACTTCCAAGATAAGGATTAACTGTCACAAAGTCTTCATCAAAAGGTGCAAACTCTGATTCGCCCACCGTAATCTTTCCAATATGCGCTGTGGCATATGCCTTAGATGTGGAACCGATATCTCCACGCTTTGCATCACCTATCACCACCATATCTTTGGACTTGGCATAGTCTACTGTCTTCTTAAACGCAACAAGCCCAGGAATTCCAAACTGCTCATACATAGCAATCTGTGGTTTAACCGCTGGTGCTATATCATAAATTGCATCAATGATTCCTTTGTTGTACATAAATATAGCATCGCCCACAGTTTCCAAAGTCTCACCATACTTTTCAATAGATGCATTCATAATGTGGCTTGGAACATATTCATACATTGGGTCCAAACCTACCACTATAGGCGCTTCCATCTTCTTAATTTTGTTTACTAGTTTGTTGATCATATCTTTCCTCTGTTTTCTTTCTTTTATTTACAAATGGTTTTATTAGACAGTAAATAACATATATTATTGACAATAACGAAATGATTTCGGAAAGTCTCCAAATGATAGGTTCCTTATAGTATACTTTTATCTCTTTTTTGAAATTTGCAGGTATTACTACTGTCAATTTAGACAATTGGCTCTTTTTTGTTTCCAAGTAACCACTATCATATTTTGCTACATAATTCTTAAATCCAGTAATTGGTAACTGAATTTCATTTTTCTTATTGTCGTTATTTGTTACGTTTAACACAATACTTGTTCCATTTCTACTTTTTATATTTGCCTGAACCATTTGGTTACTACTTTCAACTTGATGTGTATATTGTTGTCCTTTCACTAAGCCTTCTAGTGTATAGTTTCTTACATCACCAAATGAATCTATTTGTGAAACATCTGTATATATCTTATCTGGTTTGATCTGCGTGCAATAATCAGCAAATTGAATTACTGTAAAAGCCAATACTACAATAGTTGTTGCGTAATAAAACTTTTTATTGTTTTTATTAATAATCAATATAAGAACAAACATCGTGGCAAGTGCCACAGAAGCTATCCCTAAAAATCTCATTGCAAACTGTAATTTTGATAATAGATCATATGCCCCCTTGAGGTGCCCTTCTATCCAAGTGTATGGGAAAAATTCAGATGAAATAAACAAAGCAACAATGGACACTAAAAGTAAAGCAGACAACAATCCTCTTTTCTTCACTTTTTTTCTAGTGTTAAATATAAAATATATTCCAATAATTAATACTATCATTAAGGCAATACCTGGAGTCCTGCTATTTATATCGCCAGTGCCAAAGAATAATTCCTTAATTGGTACTCCTGACTCTTTTATTTTATAAACATTTTGGTCTGATACTCCCAACGGTTCACTTATGTAGTAATTTATCATTGGTATAATTGTCCAAAGATTCACTAATAATGTAAGCAGAGCTGTTTTCAATAATGCAATTACTGTTTGTTTGTTTCGCAGACTAGATATCATCATAACACAAACGATTACTGAAAAAATTGCTACCATAAATGCACTTAATGGATGTGATACTATCACTCCTGTCATTCCAATTACTAAATACAATGAACACTCTTTTTTATCTGTATCTCTTCTTAGTAATTCATAAAAGCCTAATATAATAAGTGGTAAAAAGATCATTGCAAAGTTTTCGCCTGCAGCTTGTCTAGTATACATATTGTTCAAATGATAAATAGACAATGAATATACAATACTTCCAAACAATGCTATGTTTTTATTCTTGCTTATCTTTTCAAAAGAGAAGTATGAAGCGATTACCATCAAGATGGCAGATATCACAAAATATGATTTATATGCGGTAATAAGTGGAAATCCTATATGCCATAAAAATGCTGGTATCAAAAATGGAATATTTGGGTATGTAACTCCCATCGCTACACCATATCCATTTTGCCAATTAGGATGCATCCTAATTGGCAATTGACCCATTTTAAACCCTTCATCTATTCCAACCAACCTATACATATGGAATAAAATTATCTTTTCTGTCAAAATAGGCAATAGTAAAAGTCCTATTGTAAATAAAATTCCAAGTACAATATTCTTGTTCTCATATTTTTTGAACTTTTTAAATCCTAATAGAATAAACCATATTATGAATGCTATCACAAAAATATAAAAAGCATATTTTGCCATATAGTATGTTCTTGTTAAACCCTTTTGAAACTTAATATCCGCGCATTTAATATGCGTCGTTTGATTTATTCCCTCATTTTGTATTTCTGCTTTCTGATTGTTTTCATCAACATATACTCTATAACTAATACTTTTTGCATAGGATGGCATTAATGAAGGCTCAACTTCATTTACTTCTTTATCTGAAGGATTGATGAAATTAATTTTTGATTTTGTTTCATCTGCTTCATTATCGTATTTTATTTTTACTTTATATATACCCTTATCTAAAGTAAACTGCCTTGAATTAATTGTAGTATTAACATTATTAAATTCATTTTCTTTTAATTCTACATTCCTATCTTCACCACCACTACAAATTGGGATAGTCAAAATAAACGCTAGAATTAAATCTAACAGAATAAAAACTACTATTTTCAATGTTTTACTCTCTTGTAATTTTCTTTAACTCCTCACTAAGCACCAATGTACTTAATAATACCGTCTAAAATTGTGTATTTAACTTTTCCAAAAAGTTTATATCCATCAAAAGGTGTGTTCTTTCCCTTTGACTCGAAATCATTTTTATCTACAGTGTATTCCTCGTCTGGGTCAAAGATTGTGATATCTGCTATACTTCCCTCTTTCAAAGTTCCTTTATCTATTCCAAGAATCTTTGCTGGGTTGTAACTCATCTTTTCAATCATCTGTTTTAAAGTAATGTATCCTGGTTTTACTAAGTTTGTAACTGTTAGTCCAACAGATGTCTCAAGTCCTACGATACCAAATGGTGAACCTTCAAAGCCTTTACTCTTCTCCTCTTCACTGTGAGGTGCATGGTCCGTCGAGATTACTTCTAGTATATCTTCTGACAATCCTTTGATTAATGCATCTCTATCTTCAGCTGTCCTAAGCGGTGGATTCATTTTAAAATTAGCATCGTTGCTTGGGATATCATCTGTAGTTAGTGTGAAGTGATGCGGACAAACTTCGCCAGATACTTTCACGCCCTTAGTCTTTGCCACTTTTAGCATTTCTACTGAATCCTTTGTGGAACAATGGCAAAGATGAAGTGTTGTTCCTAATTTTTCTGCTAGGTTGATATCTCGCTGCGCGATAATATCTTCCACTTCATTTGTTATTCCTTTAAGGCCAAGTTTTTCTGCATTAGAGTCTGCATTCATCACTCCGCCTTTTACCAAATTTATTTCTTCACAATGTGCAAGCACTGGAACATTTAGTTCTGCAGCCTTTGCCATTGCTTTAGAATAAACTTCTTCATCCATCACAGATTTTCCATCTTCACTTATAGCACAAATTCCTGCTTCCTTAAGTTTAGCGATGTCTGTAATTTCTTCTCCCTTCATGCCTTTTGTCACAGCACCTACAGGAAGCACATTTGTGTATTTTTCTTCTGAAGCTTTGTCTATAATGTATTTAACTGTCTCTTCAGAATCTATAACTGGGTTAGTGTTTGGCATACAACACACAGTAGTAAAACCACCCTTAGCTGCTGCCTTGGAACCAGTTAGTATATCCTCTTTATATGTCTGACCTGGATCTCTGAAATGTACATGCATATCAATAAATCCAGGCGCTACTACTAATCCCGTGGCATCAATCACTTGGTCTGCCTCTTCGCTAATAGATGGAGCTACAGTTTTTACCACTCCATCTTCCACTAGCACATCTAACACTGTATCAGTGTTTGTGGCTGGGTCTATTACATTTCCATTTTTAATTAGTAGTTTCATTGTTTTCCTTTATTTCTTTAACTGGTATAGACTAACTATCTTTGAACTATTGTTTTCTTTGTCTCCGTCATATACCAACTCATATTTTCCACTGTTAATATATGGGGCGAACTTGCCAATAGTTTCTGAATTTTCTCCTTCATCCACTAGCAAATAATCTGGATACTCTGGGATGTCTTTTTTATGTTCTTCATTCAAGTATCCAATATCATAGCACTGAAGGTTCTTTGCCATATGAGGCATAATCCAACCTGTTGTGAACACGCTCTTGTCGTTTGGAACTAGACTTATTGCCTTGTCGAACTTCTCTACCTTAGTACTATTTGCTTTATATGTATCCATATAGTGTGGTGCTTTTGGAAGTATTAGTCCCATAAACATAATCGCGCAAATGATAAGCGAACATGTAACTAATTTTTTACCCCTCTTAGGTTTCATATCTGCCAAGTTCATTATAATTAGATAAATGAATAGTGCGATATGACCAAAGTTATATTGGAATTCAATCTGATGCTGGTAAATATATGTTGTGATTAGACTTACAACTATAATACTTCCAAGCAAAATGTATCTTGAATACTTTCTTCCTGTCGCAAAGATTAATGCTCCTACCGGTACAAACATCTCGATTAAATAGCCAATCTTATCCATCTGTACAGTGTCGCCACCGCCTATCACACTTCCGTTGTGATTCGAAATAATCTGAGTAACTACATAACCAGGATTTGTGATAAATACTCTTGCCATCTGAACAAATCCGGCCTGCTTGTCGTAGAACATATTGTCGTATCTAAAATCCATAATTCCTAGGCCATAGCTATTTATAACCTTGATTGCAATCACAAAGTAAATTGCTCCCACTAGTATAAAAATCAGACCTCTTAATCTGCTCTTTCTTGAAACAATCCAGAATGCGCCTAGTAGCATTACATACATGGCTGCATCTTCCTTTACGAAGAGGGTTAGCAGTAAGAACACTACTGTTAAGATGTTCTTCTTTTTCTCAACCGCCCAAATAAGCATTAGGATCATAAATGTTAGGAAGCAGTTTTCATGGAAGTCGTAGAGAATGCCTCCCACTGTTGCTGGGAACAAAGCATAAATTGCAATTATTACTAATGTTACCTTGTTGCTTAGTTTATATTGTTTTCCAAGTAGATAAATTGGAAGCACTGGAAGCGCCACCATAATCGCTTGTATTACTGCCACTGTCTCTGGCTTAGGAACTATAAAGTAAATTGGTAGTGCTATATAGAATATTGGTGAGAAGTGAACTGCAAAGTGTGATAGTTCGTAACCCCTCTCTACTACTGTCTTAAACACACCAGTCTGCTTCATATATTCAAAGCCCTGCGCAAATATTCCGTAGTCAAATGTTGGCGCTGTGTAAGATTTGAACTTAAATACGCCAATCACTGAAGTAAGTACTAGTAAAAATACTCCCATCACTGCCACAAAAATCTTTAAAGTTTTATCGCTCACTTTAATCTTTGCAACTGCTTGGAAGATGTCATCTTTCACATACAAAAATGCGATAACAGCTAATACTCCAGATAATGCCAAGAAACAAATCTGCGCAATTGGATTGTTTGATACAGAATCGAAGTTAGTTTGACTAGAAAAGTAACCCGCTAACAAGAAGTAAACCATTACAACTGCAAACATAAAAATTCTTGCTGTTTTTCTTGCAAATTTATAAAGGACACCCGCTAGAACGCCAAAGATGATAAGTATTATAATCACTTTTACTAGAGATGTATTTTTAACAAACTGGATGTTTGTTATTTCTTTAAAGGATCCTGTAAGGATAGCAACTATTGCAAGCGCGCTTATCACAGTTACTGCTATTCCCTCATAGATTGATTTCTCATTCTCCAAATATTTTTTTACAAATTTGTTCTCTTTAAGTTTCATAGGAAATCTCCTTTATTTCCAGAACATCACTGTGTTGTAAACATCGTAATAAATGTCAGGTCTAGTTTCAGTAAAGCCACTAAAACCAGAACTCATTGTGACTAATATATTTATAATTATTGTTGCAAGTAATACAACAAAAATTCCAAGTAATGCTTGTCTCAAGACACCTTTCTTTCTAGCCCATCCTTCTATTGCAAAAATAACAAAGATAGAAGGTATTACAAATGCCCATCCAAAGTCTATTGAATATCTAAATGATGATCCACCCATCACTATTGTTGTGTAGCAAAGAACTAATGCCATAATAGCGGATGCTATCACAAAGGCTTTGTCTTTGCTGCCTTTAAGACTGTGTTTAACTGTAATTGGCACACCAACAAATGCCCATATAAACGGATATGCAAACACTCCGATTCCCGCCATTGCAAATAGGTAACCGTGATAGACAATTTCTGTATCCGCCAATTCTATGAATGGGAAGTTGGCTGAAGTCTTTGGAAGTCTCAACAATCCATTTTGAATAACTGTTGGTAGTTTTGAAATGCTTGTAAGTTTAAAGTATGAAGTGTCATAAACTGTAAGCTGATGAGCCACTCCAAAGTCAAATGGACTTCCAAATCTTACGTAGTTATAAACCATTAGCAGTATGCCAATCACCGCATATGGTACCGCTACTGCTACTATTGTTTTTATGTTTTCTTTGCAAAAGATATTTGCAAAGTATTTTACTATTTTATTTTTCTTTTCGCTTCGTCCCTTGCTTGCAAGGAAATTAAGTATTAGTGGTAATACCACAATAGATGCTAGCAAATAACTTGCTTTACATCCCACTGCCAAGGCAAAAGCCAATGCGCCTAAACTTAAGTACAATGTGTTCTTTGCTTTTCTGTGAACACCCTCGTACACGAGATTTAATCCTGCAAATATACATACGAGACCTCCCAGCGGAGATAACTCATAAATCTTAGCACCATAAAATACTGACGTTAAAAAGATGGTGCTGAGCGATGCAGCCATCACTCCAATAACTGTCCACATATTTAGTTTTCTTCTCTTGGCTATGTTGTGCACTAGTAAGCACACCAAGAGTGAAATGATTACTGCAAAGATAAATGTAATTAATCTAGTAGTTGGCATCATCCCTGTCAGTACATAAACTGGAAGGAATGTAAATATTACTGGCACTGGTCCGTAATATGTATAGTAATGCCCGTCATTATATGCATAATCCCACTCATATGTTGTGGCATTATCTTTTATTACTTTGTCTCTCTCGACTGGTTTATATGGATCTTTTAAACCTTTTAAAACATCTAATTGCTTTTTCTCAGAAAGAGCAGCTGAATCATTTATACCGTCTAAGTGAGTCTGCCCCTTTGTAAAAGCAATTGCAAGTTTTTGATACTGGTCATAACTGTTAACTGTGCTGGTCTTAGGGTCTTTAAACAAGAACCCATCGTTTGGTTTCATTTGCGCATATGCCAAAAAGTATAAGAACAATACTTGAACAACTAGTAAGCTTGCGATTGCAATTCTTCTTACTTTCTTTGACTTCTCGCCTGCATAGTCTAAGGTTCTATACCTGTAAATCAATGCCAATGCAAAGAATATAAGACAAACCAAAATCATTCTCCACGCTTTAAATCTAAATGGAATATCTTGATTTACTCCCACTTTTAAACTTCCAGATGATAAATCCTTTTTATCGGATTCAAGCCTAATTTTTAATGCAGATGTCTTTCCTGCCAAATGAAGTCTAATGTATTGTGTGTTTTCTCTGTTTGGAGTCACATTTATGTCTGTATCTGATATAGGTGTATACTCAGAAAGTACTTCATCTTTGTAATCGACAAATACTTTTACGCTTTCCATATATTCAGATGGCTCTACAAAAATATTGTTTACTTTTGAATTAATATTATTTATTTCTGCTGTGAAAGTGATATTCTCATCATTAATTTCTTTAGAGACTATATAATCTTCGTTTGAACTTTTCACTCCCAAAGCATCATATGTTATTACACTCTCACTCTTCTTAAGTGACTGTCCAATGTTTTCATAAGTTGTGTAATTGAAGGTGAATATTTCTAAAACAAGCGCTACTAAAAATGATGCAATAAATAGTGTCGCAACATCCTTCTTAATTTTTTCAGTTTTGTTGAGAAAAAGCATTACGCCAAATGCTAATGCTATTCCAACTATCATCATTACAATTCCCATAATTATACCTTTTTATGTAAACCTACTTATTTTCGTCGTCCACATCTTCGTATTCAATATCTATCACTTTTGGGCTTCTGCTCTGAGTCTTTGTCCATCTATTAATCTTTCCTGATATAGCTAATGTTGTAATAAAGTTAACTGCACCCACAAAGATAAGTGCGAACCCCGATGCTGCCACTAATGTTTGTCCTTTGTCTTTGCCCTCTTGTGATGGATAAATCATAAATACCACTGATAGCAAAATAAAAATAAGTGCAATAACTAACATTGGGACCCATCTTCGTCCCATTCTCTTTAAGTCAAATGCATTCTCTAATTTCATCAATCCACTAACCAAAATAATGGCAACTACAAAGTAAGCAAGCAATGTAATTAGTTTGTCCATCTTAGTTAGACAAATGATTCCAAGAATTAAGAAGATAATTGCTAGCACTAACTCATATGCTGTAAAACCTGACATGTTTCTTCTTCTGAAATACTCAATGACATGTCTGATTGCGTAAATAAACATTAGAACGCCAAGACAAATCGCCATTATTTTCTCCACATCTTGTGGGAAGAATGCCATAAGAATTCCCATTGCTATACATCCTAGTGAGAATACTGCCATTTCCCATTTCAAACTTTTCAAATATTTCATAAGCTACTCCTTATTTGAAGAACTTAACACCCGACTCAAAGACCTTCATATCTTCCTCTCCATAGATGTTTTTGTTGACGCTTCTTCCTTTTCTTTCAATATGTGCCATCTTACCGAAGCATCTGCCGTCTGGACTGGTAATACCCTCGATAGCCATAAATGAACCGTTTACGTTCCACTCTTCATCCATAGTAGGAACTCCAGCTTCATTCACGTACTGTGTGGCAACCTGTCCGTTTGCAAACAACTCATCTAGTACTTCCTTAGGCGCTACAAATCTTCCCTCTCCGTGTGATGCAGGGTTTGTGTAAACTCCACCTAGTTTGGCCTTCTGCAACCAAGGAGATTTGTTTGAAACTACTTTTGTGTAAACCATCTTTGATACGTGACGGTTAATTGTGTTGTATGTAAGTGTTGGCGCCTGGTCGTTTTGGCCAGTGATCTGTCCATTTGGAACTAAACCTAGTTTAATCAATGCCTGGAATCCGTTACAAATACCAAGTGCCAAACCATCTCTTTCGTTTAATAGTTTTGTTACTGCCTCTTCAATTTTTGGATTGCGGAATGCTGTGGCAAAGAACTTAGCCGAACCGTCCGGCTCATCACCTGCGCTAAATCCGCCAGGGAACATTAAAATCTGTGCTTGATTTAGAGCTTCTACATATGCATCCACAGAATCTCTAATATCTGATGGTGTAAGGTTTTTAAATACCTTTGTTATTACATCAGCGCCGGCTTGTTCAAATGCCCTTGCTGTATCATACTCACAGTTAGTACCTGGCATAACTGGGATAAACACCTTAGGTCTAGCCACTTTGTTTTTGCAAACATAGATCGAGCCCTTGTCGTATACAGGTGTATCTAAATCTGATGTATCATCATGACTTCTTGTTGGAAATACTGTCTCTAACGGTTTCTCCCAAGTCTTAATAGCCTCATCAAGTGTGATTACCACATCACCTTTTTCTAGAGTCTGTGTATCGTTAGTGATACCAACCACGTCGTGATCAATTGTTACTTCTTTATCCGTAGCAATCTCTGCCACAATATCACCAAAGCCTGGTGCAAATAGGTCTTTACCGTCCCAAGAATCATCGATAGTGATACCAATCTTGTTACCAAAGGACATCTTTGAAACAGCTGGGATAATACCCTTTGCATCAAGTGTGTATGCTGCCACAATCACACCATCCTGAATCATTTGATGAATGGCATCATACATTTTCTTTATCTGTTCGTAGTTAGGTTTTTCATATTCATCTTTCTCAATTTTGAATCTAACTACTTTGTCTCCAGCCTTTTTAAACTCTGGAGTTATAATGTCTTTTTCTTTTGCCACATCTACTGCGAAAGAAACAAGTGTAGGTGGAACATCAATATCGTTAAATGTTCCAGACATACTGTCCTTACCGCCGATTGATGGAAGTTCAAATCCCATCTGTGCATCGTATGAACCAAGAAGTGCTGCAAATGGCTGGCTCCAACGTTTTGGGTCTTCGCTCATTCTTCTAAAGTATTCCTGGAATGTCATACGAATCTTTCTAAAGTCACCACCTGCTGCCACTACCTTTGCAATAGAATCCACAACTGCATAAATAGCACCATGATATGGACTCCAGCTTGATAGGTATGGGTCAAAACCATAACTCATAATAGTAACTGTATCGCAATCACCCTTTTGAACTGGAAGTTTTGCAACCATACTTTGAGTCTCTGTTAACTGATACTTACCGCCGTGTGGCATATAAACAGAACCTGCTCCAATAGAGCCGTCAAACTTCTCAACCAAACCTTTTTGTGAACACTCATTAAGGTCAGCCAAAGTATCTAACCATTTAGTCTTAACATCTGACACTTCCTCTGTCTTAAAGAAGTCTTTATTTTCATCTGGCATATCAACAGCCACTGAAGTTTCCTGATGTGCTCCGTTTGTGTCTAGGAATTCTCTTGAGATATTTACAATCTCTTTTCCTCTCCACTCAAGAACAAGCCTTGGGCTCTCTGTAACCTCAGCCACCACTGTAGCCTCTAAGTTTTCTTCTTTTGCGTATGCTAGGAACTGGTCCACATCTTTAGGATCAACTACTACAGCCATTCTCTCTTGAGACTCTGAAATAGCAATCTCAGTTCCATCCAAACCTGCATACTTCTTTGGTACTAAATCTAAATTTACATGAAGACCGTCAGCCAACTCTCCAATAGCTACAGACACACCGCCTGCACCAAAGTCGTTACACTTCTTAATCAAGTAGCTAACTTCTTCTCTTCTAAACAATCTTTGTAGCTTACGCTCTGTAGGCGGATTACCCTTTTGTACTTCTGCACCACACTCTTCGATAGACTCTTCTGTGTGAATCTTGGAAGAACCTGTAGCTCCACCGCAACCATCACGACCAGTCTGTCCACCAAGTAGCACGATGATATCTCCTGGATCTGATGTAAGTCTTTGTACCGCACGACGAGGTGCCGCACCCATCACTGCACCTATCTCCATCCTCTTTGCCACATAGTCTGGGTGATAAATCTCCTTAACCAAACCTGTAGCCAAACCAATTTGGTTTCCGTATGAACTGTATCCATCAGCAGCACCCTGCACTAACTTCTTCTGTGGAAGCTTACCCTGCATAGTCTCAGCCAAAGACTTTGTAGGATCTGCTGCACCAGTTACACGCATAGCTTGGTATACGTATGTACGACCTGATAGTGGATCTCTGATAGCTCCGCCCAAACATGTAGCGGCTCCACCAAATGGCTCAATCTCTGTTGGATGGTTGTGTGTTTCATTCTTGAAGTTAACTAACCACTCTTCAGTCTTGCCATCCACCTCTACAGGTACTACTATCGAACAAGCATTTATCTCATCTGACTCTTCTTGGTCATCTAACTTTCCTTCAGCTTTTAGCTTTCTCATAGCCATAAGAGCTAAATCCATTAAGCAGACAAACTTATCTTCTCTTCCCTTAAAGATTTCATCACGCACTTTCAAATAGTCCTCATAAGTGCTTTCCATAACCTCTTTATAAAAACCATCGTCAAACTTAACATCAGTAAGTTCTGTGTTAAATGTGGTATGACGACAGTGATCCGACCAGTAAGTATCCAAAACTCTAATCTCAGTCATTGTAGGATCTCTGTCTTCGTCGTTCTTAAAGTAGTTCTGAATATGCAAAAAGTCTTTAAAAGTCATTGCTAGACCTAGTGAGTCATACAATTCTTTTAAAGGCTCCTCTTCCATGTCTTTAAAACCGTCGAAAACGATAACGTCTTCTGGCTCTTCAAAATTCTGTTTTAAAGTTTCTGGTTTTTCTAGACCTGTCTCTCTAGAATCTACTGGGTTAATACAGTAACTCTTAACCTTTTCAAACTCTGTATCTGAGACATCACCCACCAAAACATATGTGGTAGCTGATTTGATAACAGGCTGCTCGTCCTCGTTTAGGAACTTCACACACTGCTCAGCTGAGTCTGCTCTTTGGTCAAACTGTCCTGGCAAATATTCCACACTGAAGATTTTGCTCTTCGCTTCATCATATGGGAACTCCTCCTCATACACATCATCTACAGGTGGCTCCGAAAAAATAGACGTAAGAGCTGACCTAAATGTTTCATCCGACAAATTCTCCACGTCATATCTCACCAAAACACGGACTTTTTCCAGTCCATCTATTCCTAAGTATCCTTTGATATCTTCTGTTAGTTCTTTAGCAGCCATAGCAAACGGCTCTTTTTTCTCCACGTAAACTCGTCTTACCAAACTAAATTTTCCTCCAATTTCTTAGGGTTTTTTGTGTATTTTTCCTCGCCAAAACACACTACCCCACAATCTTCTATATCATACCATATTTTCAAGTTTTTTGCGATATAAAAAGGCACAAAAAAAGCCGATTTTTTCGGCTTTTTTTAGATTTTTATATATTTAAATTTGTTATGATTTTTTATCACTTTTTAGTCTTTTTGCTTTTCTTATTACTCCACTTTTTAGCATATAATCTCTTGCCTTCAACTGTAGTGGTATATGGTCTAACCATCACATAATATCTCTTTTTAGCTTTAAGTTTCTTTAGTGTGACAGACTTGCCCTTAACTATCTTTGTCTTATACTTTTTCATAGACTTCTTGGTGGAATATCTTACTTTATAGCCAACTGCGTTTTTAACCTTTTTCCACTTAATGGTAAGCTTTCTATGCCCAGATTTAATAGATTTAATCCTAGTCTTACCTGGTCTAGTTACTGTGATTCCACTTCTTACAGTAATGCTTCTCTTATACCATGAAGCATTATAATCTCCAAACCAGAAATTAAGATCTACTCTTCCGCTGATTCCATTTACTTTTCCATTAGAAGTACACTGCCACATATTGGCAGAACCTTTATAATCTAGATTAGAATCCCACTGCGCCACCCATTTAGACACAGCCACATCCTTGCTAAATGAACCAGGAATATAGTTATTCCACCAATTTAAGTTTGCGTAAATTCCTGACTTATAGCCCTGTGAATTAATGGTATTTAAGAAAGCATTGGCAATCTGGCCCACCTTAGTCTTACCTAACTTAGCTTGCGCACCTTCTTCCATATCATAGTATATAGGGAAATACACATCTCTACCCTTTAATAGGCGCAATACATGATGCGCTTCGCTCTTTGCCTGCGTGGTATTTTGCGCATATGAGTAAAGGTATGTACTAAATGGAATGTTATATTTTATACATCCTGCCACATTCTTTTCCCAGTAAGCATCATCTTGGTTTTTTATGTTATCACCAAATCCGCATCTGATAATGGCAAAGTCCACATCTGTCTTAGAAACCTTTTTCCAATCAATATTTCCTTGCCACTTACTGACATCAACGCCCTTCATAGTGGCATCTTTTATCACTTTGCCCTTGTCATTGACAAACTTGCCACTTGAATTTTTCGACCAAGCCTCCGTGGCCGCATTAACTTGTGGTGCAAAACATAAACCCATCACCAAGACTAGGCTTATTATTATGGCTCCTTTTATTATTTTACTTAAACTCTCAGACATAATTCCTTCTTCCAACCCATCTCGGGTTACACTCTTTAGTTCTACTTAATAGCCGCAATAACTTTATCTAAAATTTGTGATGCAACAGTGTCCTTTGACGCTTTTTCTAACTGCTCCTCGCTATCTTTAGTGATAAGCGTAACTACATTAGTTCCTTCGCCAAAACCTGCACCTTCCACTTTCAAGTTATTAGCGCATATTAAATCTAGATTTTTTTGTTCCAACTTATGTCTAGAATTTTGGGTCATATTCTCTGTCTCCATAGCAAAACCTACTAAAAACTGATTTTTCTTACGCTTCGACATGCATAAGAGAATATCCTTATTTTCTTCGAGTTCTATCACAATATTTTTTTCAGATTTTTTAATCTTTTCTGTAGCTTGTGTTTTTGGCTTATAATCCGCCACTGCAGCGCTCATTATCACGATGTCTTGTTCGTCAAAGACCTTGTCCACCGCATCAAACATCTCATCTGCACTCTCCACTTCTACCACGTCTACAAACATTGGTTTTTCAATGTTAGTAGGACCTGTTACAAGTGTAACCTCAGCGCCACGTCTCATTGCATTTTTAGCAAGAGCATATCCCATAGTTCCAGTTGAATGGTTTGAAATAAATCTAACTGGATCTATCGCTTCCTTGGTAGGGCCCGCAGTTATTAGAACTTTCTTGCCCTCTAGGTCTTTGTCGCACGCTACTTCTTTTAGAATGTACTCCAAAAGAACTTCCGGCTCAGGCATCTTACCTTTTCCCGTATCACCACAAGCTAAGTAACCAGTAGCCGGCTCTATTATTTCGTAATCGTATTTCCTTAGTTTTTCAATGTTGTCCTGGACAATAGGGTTTTCAAACATATTTGTATTCATGGCTGGTGAGATAATCTTCTTTGCCTTGCACGCCATAATGGTAGTTGTTAGCATATCGTCCGCTATTCCACCAGCTATTTTGCCAATCACGTTAGCACTGCAAGGCGCTACCATAAACACATCTGCCTTCTCAGCCAAAGACACATGCTCCACATTAAATTCAAAATCTCTATCGAATGTCTCTATCAAACATTTATTTCCAGTCAAAGTCTCAAAAGTGATAGGGTTAATAAAGTTAGTGGCATTCTTTGTCATGATGACATGAACGTCCGCCCCTAACTTCTTTAGCGCGCTCGCAAGATTTGCAGTTTTGTAAGCGGCTATACTCCCTGTAACACCTAAAACTACAGTTTTTCCCTTTAACATTATCCTAACCTCTCTACGTCAAACAATGCTCCGTGCTTTTCATAGTTTGTAACACGAGTAATCTTATTGTCGTCATCCACAAAGACTACCTTTGGAGGATTGTTCTTTACCTCTTCTTCGCTCATCTGTGCGTAACTCATAATGATAACTTTGTCTCCAATATCTACTTTGTGAGCTGCTGCTCCGTTCACACAAATAATACCTGAACCTTTGTCGCCGGCAATCACATAGGTATCAAATCTATTACCATTGTTGATATCAGCCACTTGAACTTTTTCGTATTCTAAAATGCCAGAGTTAATCATCAACTCCTCATCTATAGTAATACTTCCCACATAGTCCACATCGGATTGTGTTACTGTAGCTCTATGAATCTTACTTTTTAACATTTCTAAAACCATTTTTCAAACCTCTTTATTATGTTCATTATCATTTTAAAAAAATATGTTTTTTCAATATTTTTTATTCAATAATAAAGTTGTCAATCAATCTTGTTTTTCCGATATATACTGCCATTGCTACAAGCATTGGTGCTTTAATCTTATCTTGCTGCTGCATTGTAAGTCCGTTTACTGCCTTCACATAATCAATCTTGGCAAGAGGCTCAGTCTCAATATTTGTTTTCATTGCTTCTACCAAAACATTAGCGTCCGTCTCGCCATTTGCCACTATCTCTTTTCCAAGTTCAATAGTCTTATATAGAATAAGCGCTGCCTGTCTTTCCTCTGGAGATAGATATGTGTTTCTAGAACTCTTTGCAAGTCCATCTTCTTCTCTGATAGTTGGACAACCAACAACTTCTAAATCCATATTTAAGTCTTCCACCATATGTCTGATGATGGCTAACTGCTGTGCATCCTTTTGACCAAAGTATGCTTTGTCTGGAGCCACAATATTAAATAATTTGTTAACTACAGTGCAAACTCCTCTAAAGTGAACTGGTCTAGATAGTCCGCAAAGTTCCTCTGTTAAAACATCCATATCCACATATGTGCTAAATCCGGGATTGTACATTTCCTCTGGCTCTGGATTAAAAATCAAATCCGCGCCCAAACTTTCACAATACGCTGAATCCTTTTCTATATCTCTAGGATAGCTGTCTAGGTCTTCTGAAGGTCCAAACTGCATTGGATTCACAAAATCACTAACTACAGTTCTGTCATTTTCTTCTACTGACCTTTTAATTAAACTTCCATGTCCTTCGTGAAGATAACCCATAGTGGGAACAAAACCCACAGTTAATCCTTCACTCTTCCAAGCCTTTACTTGTTCTCTTACTTCATTAACGGTTTTTACTAATTCCATTTTTTCTCCCCTATATTTTAGTATTTTTATGTAAACCTAGTATAATTTTTCAATTATATTATCATCTATATCATATGTGTGCTCTTCTCCTGGGAAAGTTCCATCTTGCACCTCTTGAATGTAACTTTCAAATGCTTTTTTCATCACATCTCCCATATTACCAAACTGTTTAACAAACTTTGGCACAAAGTCTTTAAACATTCCAAGCATATCTTGCATCACTAGCACCTGACCGTCTGTGTCTTTGCCGGCGCCAATTCCGATAGTTGGAATAGATAATTTTTCTGTAACTATCTTAGCAAGTTTTGCTGGCACTCCTTCTAATACTACCATAGATGCTCCCGCTTTTTCTACAGCCAAAGCATCTTCTATCAATTTCTTTGCAGCGGTCTCAGTTCTTCCTTGCACCTTGTATCCGCCAAAGGCATTGATGGATTGTGGTGTAAGCCCCACGTGCGCGCAAACCGGGATAGATGCTTTCACTATAGCCTCAATCTGCGGACAGACTTCCACACCGCCTTCTAGCTTAACCATACTCGCGCGACCTTCCTGCACTAGCCTTCCAGCATTTCGCACCGCATCGCTCACGTCAGCCTGGTATGACATAAACGGCATATCACAGACTAGGAATGAATCTTTGACTGCACGAGACACCGCCTTACAGTGATGAATCATATCTTCCATCGTCACCTGCAAAGTATCCTCATAACCAAGCATAACATTTCCCAGCGAGTCACCGACCAATATTGTATCGACTCCCACTTCCTCCATAATCTTGGCTGATGAATAATCATAGCAAGTGATCATTGAAATCTTTTCGCCGTTGTTCTTTTTTTCCTGCAATGTTGTAACTGTGTTCTTCATTTTGAACTCCTTTTTTATTCTTTAAGTTTCTACTTCAATAATTCCTCTATTTGTGAATAGTTCCTATCTGGATTCTTTTTCTTTGCCACTTTCAAAACCTGGTTTCCAAGACGTACAAATAAATCAGACACCTCGTCTAATTTTTCTTTGTCGCTCTCAATTGTAAAATAAATATTGGATAACTCTTTGTACGATTTGTATTTGTCGTTAATCGCACAGAGTGGGTGGATGGAATAACCATAAGATTTATGATTATCTAACCCTGAAAAGATTTCCGATGAATGTACGCCACTGGTGTGACATATAATCTTGTTTTGCTTCGCTGTAGTAACCCACGACGTCTAAATCATGGTCAGCAAAATATTTTCCAAGGGAAAAGCCAACTTTTCCCGCGCCAATAAATCCAAACTTCATGGGCATCCCTCCTTTTGGGACAATGAGTCTTATTCTTTTGATATAAGCTCAGGCTCAATCCGTCATCTCTATTCGCTTTTCAGGGTATGGTTTCTTTTAGAATACCATCCGCGAAGGCTAATTTACCACAGAACCACCGATAAGTAAAGGGGAAAACGACAAAAAAGGAAGGTACCAAATTAAGGCGTTCGAGCCTAAAAAAATAAACTCGAAATTACTAAAAGTCGTAATTTCGAGTTCATTTTTTTCTCTCGAACGGTAAATATATTAATTGCCTTTTTTGTCGTTTTTATTTATCAGCCTTTTTTGTTGTTTTTGCCTTCTTTGTAGTCATTGGTGCTGGTGTGGTGGTAGGCTCAGAACCTTTCTTCTCTTTTACATTATCTACGATAAAGTCTTGAACTTTTTGAGCAAGAATTCCCATTTCAATTTCTTCCTTTCCTTGCTGTTTCTCAAAGTCTTTTAGAGTCATACCACTCTGCTTAGCATACTTGTTTGCTTCTTTTTTATATTCCTTATCAGAAAGAGTTAAGTTCTCTCTCTTAGCAACTTCTTTGATAAACATATTCTGTTTTTCAACCTGCTTAGCCTGCTCTGTTAACTGCTTATTCCACTGTTTCTTTGACATCTGGCAAGCTTTTAGGTAAGCATCAAGTGAAACTTCTCCACCAAACTGCTGACTGTACTGCGCCAACTGCTGATCTGTAAGTTTCTTCTTAGTTTTCTTAAGTTCTTTGTCGTTGTACTTAATTACTTTTGAGTCCTCAAGAATCTTGTTCATAATCTTATTAGAAATGTTATACTTTCTCATTTCTGTCTTGATGTATTGCTTAAGTTCTTTTACAGTCTTAAGATCTTTGTCTGCCTGGAATAAAGTCTTAGCATTTTCCTTTACAAACTTATCGTTAAGCTTTGGTGTTTCTTTCTTTGTAAGTGAGTTAATCTTGAAAGTAAACCATACTGGCTTTCCAGCAAGTGAAACTTCTTTACCCTTAACCTTTGCTTTATTAGTATAAGACTTAGGGAACTTCATTTTTGCTGTAAACTTGTCACCTACGTTATGTCCAACAATTGAACTTGTGAAACCTTCAATATAGTTTTGCGCATCCTGAGCTAGATCAATATCCTGCTTCTTAGCAGTGCCACCTTCAAAGGCTTCCTTCTTTCCTTTATATTCAATCTGGCCCTTGTAATCTACGTTCACTTTATCTGAAGCGCCTACTTTACCCTTTTTAACTTTCTTTTCTTTGGCGCTCTGACTCAAAGCATTATCGATGGCTGACTGAACATCTGCATCTGTCACTTTGATATCGTCTTTGTAGACTACTACACCTTTGTATTTAGCTAATTTGATTTTGCCTTCATCGCTTGAGCCACATCCTACCAAACTAAATGCAACTACCACTGTAAGCATGATTGCTAATAATTTTTTAAACATAATTTTCACCTCTGTCTTCAAATTAAAATCGGTCATGTGCCGATTTCACACATAACCGATTTTATCATATTATATCCTTTTATTAAAGCATTTTATTGCCTTTGGTATCATAAAGTGGTAACACCTTTTTCATATTTTTTCTGTGCTTTGTTCCTATTAAACATTAATCTCTGCGCTTAATCCCAGTTCATCTTTGTTAGCCTCAAGTATAGGATTAATCACATCTCTTAAAAATTCTTCTACTTGCTCCGGAGCACGACCAACATACTTTGACGGGTCCATAGTCTTCTCAAGATCTTCCAGACTTAATCCGAATGATTCATCATTTGCGATAAGTTCTAGCAAGTTGTTATCAAGACCTTTCTGCTTAACATTGGCACCAGCCTCCATTGAAAGCTGACGGATCTTCTCGTGAAGTTTCTGTCTATCTCCACCTGCTTTAACGGCATCCATCATAATATTTTCTGTAGCCATAAATGGTAGTTCGCTCATAAGTCTCTTTGTGATTACTTTATCATAAACTTCTAATCCATCTACCACATTCATATATAGATCTAGAATTCCGTCTGTTGCTAGGAATGCCTCTGGCACACTGATTCTCTTGTTAGCAGAATCATCAAGTGTACGCTCGAACCACTGTGTAGATGATGTAATGGCTGGGTTAATGTTAACTGTCATTACATAATTGGCAAGTGATGCGATACGCTCTGAACGCATAGGATTTCTCTTATACGCCATAGCCGATGAACCAATCTGACTCTTCTCGAATGGCTCCTCAATCTCCTTCAAGTGCTGGAGAAGTCTAATGTCGTTTGAGAACTTGTGCGCACTCGCTGCAATGCCTGATAGCACATTAAGCACTCTTGTATCAATCTTTCTAGAATAAGTCTGACCTGAAACTGGGATGCAACTTTTGAATCCCATCTTCTCAGCAATCTTTTTATCTAGTTCTTTAACCTTTTCATGGTCTCCTTCAAATAATTCTAGGAAACTAGCCTGAGTACCTGTGGTGCCCTTTGAACCAAGAAGAACCATCTGATCAATCATATAATCAAGGTCATCTAAGTCTAATTTCAATTCCATAAGCCATAGTGATGCTCTCTTACCAACAGTGGTTGGCTGAGCTGGCTGGAAGTGTGTGAAACCTAAAGTTGGAAGGTCTTTGTAGCGGTCAGCAAACTTTGCTAACTCATTCATTACGTTTAGAAGTTTCTTTCTAACAAGTTTAAGACCCTCTGTCATAATGATTATATCTGTGTTATCACCCACGTAACATGAAGTAGCACCAAGGTGAATAATACCTTTTGCATTTGGGCACTGCTGGCC
>CAJOMD010000012.1 GCA_905235555.1 uncultured Eubacterium sp. | reverse complement strand
AGACCCTTCTGATCTGTAAGTCTTCCAACCATACCAATCATCATCTTGTCTGGATCTTCTTTCAAGCCAAGTTCTTTTTGAAGTTCAATCTTGTTTTGAACTTTATCTTTCTTAAATGATTTTACATCATAGTTTTTAAAGATTAATTTGTCTTTGGCTGGGTTGTATTCATTGTAATCAATACCATTAACAATACCAACTAATGAATTACTTCTAGCATTCATAAGACCATCTAAACCCTCGCCATAGAATGGAGTCTTAATCTCTTCTGCGTAAGTATCACTAACTGTTGTAATTACATCTGCATACACCAATCCACCTTTTAGATAGTTGCCATCTTTGTAATCTCTTAGTTTATCTGGTGTAAAGTAATAATCAGATAGTCCTACTATATCCTGTATAGTATCTACATCCCAAACACCTTGAAATTTCAAGTTGTGAATGGTCATAATAGATTTAATACCTCTAAAGAATTCATTTGATGCAAATGAATCGTGCAAATAAACAGGAACAAGGCCAGTCTGCCAATCGTGACAATGAATAATGTCAGGTCTAAAATCAATAATAGGTAATATTGATAGTACTGCTCTAGAGAAGAACGCAAACTTCTCCAAATCATATCTTATGTCACTGTAAGGAGCAGGACCAGAGAAATAAAACTCGTTATCTACAAAGTAAAAAGTTACTCCCTCATACTCCATCTTCATAATACCAACATACTGATTTCTCCAAGACAAATCCATATAGAAATGATCTACATATTCCATCTTATCTGCCCACTTTACATCAATACATGAATACTTAGGAAGTATTACTCTGACATCATATTTGTTTTTATCAAAATACTTAGGTAATGAACCAACTACGTCTGCTAGTCCACCAGTTTTAATAAACGGTACACATTCAGAAGCAGCGAATAATATTTTTTTCATAAAATCCTCCAGTTGATTTTGAAAGGTTAACAACTAATTAATATAAACAAGTAATTTTTCTTTGTCTGACAATTCTATTTCATAGCCATCTCTCACTTCATAATAAACTTTTGATCTAAGAGCTGTGCCATTAAGCTTTGTTCCGTTTGTAGAATCATAATCTGCAATTCTGTATTTACCATCTTTGTATGAGATAACTACATGAATCTTTGAAATATAACCCTCTGGGATTTCAATATTTGTACCCTCTCTACCAATAGTGAAAGGTGTTTTCTTGATTGGGTACTTTTTATTGTCATATACAATAATGGCTTCTTCGTCTCCGTTATCCACTGCCTTAGAAATACCTCTAGTTCTAGCCTTCTTAGACATCTGCTTTTTCTTAATTTCAAGATTAAACTCTGTGAAAGGATTAACTACCATGCCACGAATATTGTCACACTCTTCTATATATTTATAAATCTTGCCAGAATTAATTCTTACAAAAGAAAAAGTATCCAAGTAATCTTGTGGAATCTGCTCAAAAGATGTAAATACAGGAAGCAATCTAGCTCTTCCATCATCTTTTACCACGTCAAACTGCAAATCAATTCCCTCTAAGATTTCTCCTTGTATACTTGTAGTTTTAGTGCTTACTTTTCCAGGCACTAAAACTGAAGCTTTTTGAAGCAATGTGACGATATCTTTCTTTTTAACTTCTTTATCCGGCTTCTTGTTATAACGTTTGATTAGTTCTTCAATATCGCGAACCAAATCCATATTATAGTTCTCTGACATAGTTAAAAATCTCCTTACACATTTTTAATAATTATACTACATTATTCATTTATAAACTATATTTTAAGACTTCTTATTTTCAGCTTCCCTCTTAAGTTCCTCAGCATGCTTAATTGCAAGATCAGAATCTTCTATACCACCACTTAGTCTAGCTAGTTCTTTCACAGACGCTTCTCTATCTAATCTTTCAACCTCAGAGAATGTCTTATCGTCTCTAACTGATTTTGAAATTAAATAATGACTGTCTGCCATAGATGCAATTTGACTAAGATGTGAAATACAAATAACTTGATTCTTTCTAGCAAGCAAATCTAACTTCTCACCGACAGCTGATGCGGTCTTTCCACTGATACCAGCGTCTATCTCGTCAAAGATTAATGTATCTACTTCATCTGCATCTGCCATCACTGATTTGATAGCAAGCATTATTCTAGATAACTCACCACCTGATGCCACATCGCCCAAAGGCTTTAATGGCTCACCAGGGTTGGTTGATAACATAAACTCAACATCATCTATACCGTCTGGACTCAAATCTTTTTTCTTAAAATCTACTTTGAATTCAACACTTAAGAAATTTAAATCCTCTAGTGCTTTTACTACTTTCTTTTCAAATTCTTTAGCGCACTTTTTACGCTTGAATGAAAGATCTGCTGACAATTTCTCGAGACTACTTTTAGCTTTCTTTAAATCATCATTAAGTTTCTCTAATTCTTCTTCGTAGTTTTCAATTCTACTTACAAAATCTTGTCTATCTTTTAAATAATCAAGAATTAGTTCTGTAGTCTGTCCATATTTAATCTTTAAAGTGTTAATAGTATCCAGTCTATCTTCCACTTCTTTAACTCTTGCCGGATCATACTCTAGCGTCTTATTGTATTCACTAATATCTCCTGAAGTTTGACTAATGAGTGAATCCACATCGTACAAAGACTTCTTAATGTTTTCAAGTGATTCGTCTTCTATACTTATACTGTTAACCGCATCTATTGCTTTGTTAAGAGCACTAGATACATTCACTTCACCCGCTGTTAAGCATTCATACGCCTCAGACAAACTTTGTGAAGTACTCTGTGAATTATTCATCTTCTTAAAATCTGCTTCTAATGTTTCATCTTCACCCTCTGTCAGATTGGCAGATTCTATTTCGTTAATCTCAAACTTTGCAAACTCCAATTCCTTTGTCTGGGTAGCACTGTCCATTTGCATTTCTTTTAATGCTGTCAAAAGTTTCTTGTAATTTTTATATTCGTCAGAAACTTTTCCTTTTAATTCACCAATATCACTCTTTGCAAAATCATCTAGGAAATTTAAATGATTCTTCTTATAAAGAAGTGTTTGATGCTCGTGTTGTCCATAGATGTCCACCAGCAAAGACATAGCAGCTTTTAGGGTTTTTAGATTAACAGTCTCTCCGTTAATCTTTGCCACACTTCTGTCTTTACTAATCTTTCTAGTAACAACCACTTCACTATCATTCTCCATGTAGATGTCCATATCTTTTATAGCGTTAGCCACCGATTCGCTAACCCTAAAGGTAAGTTCTACTAGAGAATAATCAGTACCTGTTCGTATTAGATCCTTTGAAGCCTTCTCACCCAAAGCTAAATTTACAGATCCAATAACCAAAGATTTACCGGCGCCAGTCTCGCCGGTTAGCACAACAAGGCCTTCGTCAAAATCTACATCGACTTCACTTATCAAGGCTAAATTTTTAACATGTAAATTTACTAACATATTCCTCCTTCTTTGTGCTTCTAAATAATCTTATGCAATAAGATTCTCCAAGTATTCTTTAACGCTTTGGCAATTGTTCGCATTTTTAACAACGCACATCAAAGTATCATCACCGGCAATAGTTCCAATGATCTCTTCATGGTTCACTGCATCCAATGCTGCGCCCACTGCCATAGCCATTCCTGATATAGTTTTAATAACAATAATGTTTCCAGCACACTCAATACTTACTATTCCATCTTTTAGTACACTCATATACTTTTCATTGATAGATGTCATTGTGGCTGCTGGTACATCATACTTTTGTTTATTACCGTCCACAGTCACTTTTGTTAAATTAAGCTCGCGAATATCACGAGAGACTGTAGCTTGAGTTACTTCAAATCCCTCATCTATAAGTCTCTGCGCAAGCTCTTGCTGTGTATCAATATCATATTTATTTATTAACTCAATAATCTTTCTCTGTCTATTAATCTTCATTTCTTAACCTGCTTATTTAATCTTCTCTCTCACGTACTGAACAAAACTGCTCTCATCAAGTTTAGCAATTTTAATAGAATTCAAATCTGGCTCTATCTTTATAACATCACCAGCCACTACTTTAATTACTTCATCACCATCCAGCGATAAGCACCTGCTCTCTTGGTTATATTTTCTATCTTCACCAATCTCGATTTCTAAAATATCATTCTTTGAAAAGATGATACTTCTACTACCAAGCGTATGCGAACATACAGGAGTCATAATCATTAGATGCGAATCCGGTCTAGCTAAAGGGCCTCCAGCTGAATAGTTGTAAGCTGTTGAGCCTGTAGGTGTAGCCACAATAATACCATCACCAGTGTATCTGTTTAGCAAATCACCATTTACATGAACTATATAATTAGAAACTGAAATCTCTGCACCTCTATGAAGAACAACATCATTTAAAACATCTGCCGACTGAATTACTTTTCCGTCACGAACCAATGTGGCTTTAAGCATCATTCTCTCTTCCTCTTTAAAGTCGTTATTCAATAACTTTTTCAAAGACTCTTCCATATCATCCATTGATATTTCTGCTAAAAATCCCATATTTCCTTTGTTGAGTCCAACAAATACACAATCTACTTGATTTAATCCCTTAACAGCATGGAGCAATGTACCATCACCACCTATTGTGATAATACATTCACATTCTTTAGGAATTTCTTTAGGATCAATCATTACATACTCATTCGTAATCTTATCAACATTGTCAAAAACTTTTACTTCACAATTATGAGTTTCCAAAAAACTTTTGACAGCCTGAGCTGTTTCCATATCTTTGTCTTTTCTACTGTTTGTAATGATACTAAAATTCTTCATAACAACACCTCTTTTAAATTTTATCAAGTTCACTATGCGAACTCTCCACTATTTTTTCTATATCCTTTTCCAAATCTAAATCTAAATTGTTCTGAAGATAAATTAAATATTCAATGTTACCTTCTGGCCCCTTAACTGGAGAGTAATCTAAATCTAAAATACCAAAGCCGATACTTCTCACATAATCAACAATCATCTGAATGACTTCAATATGAACTGACTTTTCTCTTACTACGCCTTTCTTGCCGACCTTTTCTCTGCCCGCCTCAAACTGCGGTTTAATTAGGCAAACCATTCTGGCATCATCAGTTAAAATTGTTTGAACCGGCTCTAAAATCTTTGTAAGAGAAATAAATGAAACATCAGCCGATGCAAACTCAATTTTATCCTCTACATCTTCTGGAGTGATGTATCTGATATTTGTCTTATCCATCACAACCACTCTATCATCAGTTACTAACTTCCAAGCAAGCTGTCCTCGGCCAACATCCACAGAATAAACTTTCTTAGCGCCGTTTTGTAGCATGCAGTCTGTAAATCCACCAGTGCTTGCACCAATGTCCATACAAGTTTTATCTTGAACATCTACGCCAAAGGATTCGATAGCCTTTTCAAGCTTCAAGCCACCTCTACTCACATACTTTAGAGTCTTTCCTCTAACCTCTATGTTGGCGTCTTCCTCAAAGCTAGAACCTGCCTTATCTTCTTTTACATTGTCCACATAGACAATGCCACTCATTATTATGGCTTTTGCCTTCTCTCGTGAAGGCGCAAGTCC
The DNA here is from genome assembly GCA_905235555.1 of uncultured Eubacterium sp. Classification (GTDB taxonomy): domain Bacteria; phylum Bacillota; class Clostridia; order Lachnospirales; family Lachnospiraceae; genus Eubacterium_G. Next base: position 23,322 of record CAJOMD010000012.1, on the reverse strand, counting down.
TTTTTCAACAAGTAAAATATCTAATCTTTTTTTCATTACAAATATTTTTTAACCTTACTTACTATATCGTCGCTTGAAATTCCAATCTGAGTTCTTAACTGATCTACTTTACCGTGTTCAATAAATTTATCTTCGATAGCTATAGTCTCCACTTCTACATTCAAGTTATTCTCCTGGATAAATATTTCAACTGACTCTCCATATCCACCTTTCTTAATACCTTCTTCTACCACAATAATCGCTTTATGTTTAGAAGCCATATCTTTAATCATTTCAGTATCAAGTGGCTTAATAAATCTTGCATTAACTAGTGTGATACGTTTTCCTTCTTCTTTAAACTTAATTCTAGCTTTAGATGCTTCCTCGTAAATATTTCCAACTGCTATCACACAAACATCTTCGCCCTCATGCACAACTACACTCTTTCCATACTTAAACTTCTCTTTAAAGTCTGTATGATAAGCAGCACCTCTTGAATATCTAATAGCGATAGGTCTTGCAAAGTCTTTGGCGTAATCAATAGCATCCACTAATTCTTGATCACTGTTTGGTGCAATAATTGTCATATTTGGCATAGATGAAAGGTATGCAATATCAAAAATACCTTGATGAGTTTCACCATCCTGTCCTACCAATCCTGCTCTGTCAAACAATAACTTAACAGGCAAATCCTGCAAACAAACATCCTGCAAAATCTGGTCGTATGCTCTTTGGAAGAACGATGAATAAATACAAACAAAAGGTTTCTTCCCTTCCAATGCCAATCCCGCTGCAAATGTAACAGCGTGCTCTTCAGCTATTCCCACGTCGAAGAATCTATCTGGATAAGCTTTAGCAAACTTTGAAAGTCCTGTTCCATCTGGCATAGCAGCTGTGATTGCTACTATGTTTTTGTCTTTCTCTGCCATCTCAACAATCTTTTCAGAAAAATAATCTGTGTAAGATGTAACTTTATCAGATTTCTTAACTCCATTATTCACATCAAACGGCGAAACACCATGATAACTTGATGGGTCGTTTTCTGCATGCTCATATCCATGACCTTTTTTAGTCTTAACATGTATAAGAATTGGGTGATCAATCTCGAAAGTCTTTTCAAAGATTGTCATCATACCTTCTATATCGTGACCGTCTATAGGTCCCACATATGTGATTCCAAGATCGTCAAAGAATCCACCACCAGGAATAACAAGATTCTTGAAGTGGTCCTTAGTTCTCTTCATACGTCTTACAATCTTCTCTCCAATCTTTGGAATATTTCCAAGCACTTTGGCGATGGCTTCTTTAAAATCATTATACTTTGAGCCCACTCTGAATTTACTTAGGTAGTTACTCATACCGCCCACATTTTTAGAAATGGACATATCATTGTCATTTAAAATAATTACAAAGTTTCTATCAAGCGCTGCCACGTTGTTTAGTGCTTCCATAGCCATACCACCAGTGAGCGCACCATCACCTATCACAGCCACCACTTTATCTTTTTTTCCGTCAATCTTGTTAGCTGAGGCTATACCAAGTGCTGCAGAAATGGATGTCGAACTATGGCCTGTGTCAAAGCAATCACAGTCGCTCTCTCTACGCTTAGGAAAACCTGATAAACCTTCGTAGTTTCTAAGTGTTACGAAATCATCTTTTCTGCCTGTCAAAATTTTGTGAGTGTAACACTGATGTCCTACATCCCAAACAATTTTATCTTTAGGCAAATCAAGCAAAGCGTGCAAAGCTATAGTAAGCTCTACCGCGCCCAAGTTAGAAGCTAAATGACCTCCGGAATGACTGACACTATCTAAGATAAACTGGCGAATCTCATCCGCTAGTTCATCGTATCTAGAAGGGTCAATCTTCTTGATATCATTTGCTTTTTTGATTTCGTCTAAATAGTTACTCATTTTAATACTCTCTATTAATTAATTTCTCAACCAATGAAACCAAAAATTCATTATCGCCTAATGCTTTGATTCCATCAATTGCCTTGTTTGATAATTCTTCCACTTTGCCTTTTGATTCTTCTAAACCTATAAGTGTGATATATGTATCTTTTTCATTTTTCTCATCACTCAAAACTGGTTTGCCTAGTTTTTTTTCATCACCAGTCACATCCAAAATGTCATCCTGAATCTGAAATGCCATTCCAATATTTTTAGCAATCTGTTCAACCTCATCTAATTGAGATTCACTAGCGCCTCCAAGTATGGCACCACCCATCATTGAGGCCTCAATAAGAGCCGCAGTCTTAAGATTGTGAATGAAATTGATAGTATCTAAATCTAACTTTTTACCTTCGTTTATAACATCGACAGTCTGTCCGCCCACCATTCCATATGAGCCTGCTTTCTTAGCAATAACACTCATGGCCTTTGAAGAGGACGGATCTCTCAATGCTGCATCAGACATAATCTCGTATGCCATATTAAGCAGTCCATCGCCAGCCAAAATACCAATATCTTCACCGTACTTTGCGTGCGTTGTTTTTTGCCCACGTCTAAACTCGTCATCATCCATAGCCGGCAAATCATCATGCACCAATGAGTAAGTGTGAATAAACTCAATAGCCGCCATAAACGGATAAGCCTTTTCTTCATCCTCGCCAAAGAGTTTAAAAGTCTCAAGCATAAGAATAGGACGAAGTCTCTTTCCGCCAGCTTTCAAACTATAATTCATAGCCTCAAAAATAAGACTTTGCTTACCAACTTCTTTTGGGCAGTAACTATATATGATTTTTTCTACGCTGTCTTTTTCTTTTGAAAAAGCTAAATCAAAATCTTTCATAGTTTGCCTCTATTCTTCTGTATCTTCCTCTAGCACTTCTATCTGCTTTTCAATTTTTTCGATTTGTTCATTTGAGTCTTTTACTATCTCAATACCTTTTTTATACATCTCAAAAGACTCATCTAAAGATACATCTTCGTCCTGCATCTTTTCTAAAATCTCATCTAATTCTTTGAAGTTCTCTTCAATATTGTTCTTTGCCATAAGTTTCACCATCCTGTTTTCCAGATACTTTCGCCTCTATTTTTCCATCTTTGATGATTAAGGAAATATCATCACCCACATCCACATCCTCAGTGGAAACTATTGGTCCATCAGCTCCACTCACATAAGCAAAACCTCTACTTATTTTCTCAAGCGGTGATAAACCTTCTAACTTTTGAATAAACAACTGTAATGTATGTTTTCTTCTAGTAAATTTATCATTAAAGAATTTACTTAAATCATTTTTATAATCCGGTATCAATCTCTTAGTCTCTGCAAACTTGTCATTAAAGTTAAATGAAAGTTTATCCCTGTACTCAGAAATCAATTGCTTGTAAGTATTTAGTTTTGACATCGGGCTGAACTTTTCAATTTTAGATTCATACACTTCGGTTTTGTTTTTATATGCATCTATCTTTGTGTCGATATAATTTCTAAAAGTTGTTTTATATCTATCAAGAGTATTTACAAACTCAGCGTATTCAAAAACAGCTAATTCTGCAGCTGCCGAAGGTGTAGGTGCTCTTAAATCTGCCACAAAGTCCGATATAGAAAAATCTGTCTCGTGGCCTACCGCTGAAATGATAGGTGTCTGACAATCGAAAATGGCTTGGGCCACTATCTCTTCGTTGAAGCACCATAAGTCTTCTAACGATCCACCACCTCTACCTACAATAATCACATCTAAATCCTGTTCATCTAAAAACTTAATGCTGTTAACAATAGACTGTGCAGCAAGTTCTCCTTGAACCGCTGTTGGCTTCAAGTAAAGCTGTACATATTTATTCCTTCTTGATGTGACATTAATAATGTCATTTATCACTGCTCCTGTCTCTGATGTAGCAACACCAATTTTAAGTGAATACTTTGGAATAGGCTTTTTGTACATTTCTGAGAAAAGCCCACGTTCTTCTAACTCAACTTTTAGTTTCTCATACTTTTGGTACAAATCACCAAGTCCCGCAGGCTCTATCTCATTTGCATATAGTTGGTATTTGCCTTGGGCTTCGTATACTCCAATATACCCTTTTATCACAATTTGCTGGCCAGGTTCAATTTTGAACTTAAGCTTAGCGGCATTTCCTCTCCACATAATACAGTTAATAACATCTGTGTTCTCTTTTATTGTGAAATAGATATGACCACTTCCGTGATAATTACAATTCCCAACTTCGCCCTGAACTGTGATGTTTTTTAAAAATGGGTCACTCTCCAGAGTATTTTTAATATAACTATTTAATTGTTTTACCGAATAAATAGACTTTTCCATTTTTACTCCGCTACAAAGTTCGATAAAATTCCATTGATAAATTTTGGAGAAGCATCCGAAGAATACTTTTTAGATAATTCTACTGCCTCATTCACAGCTACTTTGTCTGGGATGTCTTCATCCATCTTGATTTCAAAATATGCCAAACGCAAGATAGCTTTATCTACTTTGTCCATACGCTCCACTTTCCATCTGTTAGACACAGACTCTATCTGATTATCAATAAATTGTTTATTATCCAATATCTTATTTGCCTTATCAATAATATAAGTCTGATCCTCGTTTGTGATTTCCTTTTTGCCATCAAAATATAATGAAAACTGAGTATTCAATTCTTCTTTATCGTGAAAGTCATCTAAATATAAAAGTTTAAGGATATTTTCACGAATCTCGCTTCGTTTCATTGTTCCTCCATTTTATGCATAATCAGTGCATAATGTATCCATTAGTGTATTTTTATAAGTCCATATAAATGCAATAAAGGGTGTCTATTTAAGACACCCTTATCAATTCTTATTCTCCTACACTAGCGATGTTAACATCTACGTTAACCACTTCTAAGCATGTCATATTTTCAACGGACTGTTTAACTTTGTCTTGAACTTTCTTGGATATTTTAATAATATTCTCGTTCATCTTTATAATCAGTTTCAAACTTATACTTACTTGATTTTCATCAACTTCTACATGTACGCTTTTTGCCAACTTCTTCATGCTAGTTTTGGTAACCATGTCCGGAGTAATTCCACCTGCCATTGCGTACACTCCGTCCACCTCTAATGCTGCTATAGCTGATATCACGTCTAATACGTTTTCAGTCACATATACAGCTCCTAATTCAGGTACGTCTGATATTACATGTGAATTTTTTACATCCATATTTACAACCTCCTAGGGTTTGAATTTTCTAACAGATATTATAACAAAATGGCTTTAGTTTTACAATCTTATTAAATTGAATGTAGATAGTTTTTATGTTATACTTTTAGTCGATTTTAACGAGGAGAAACCAATGAAAATTACCAAAAATAAAGTAATTTCAATATTTGTAATAATCGCAGTCATTGTTACTTTTTTTCCATACGAAAATAGTATCAAGAGTTCTGAGACTATCAACCAAATAAAAAGCATTCAACTAAGTAAAAATAGTATAAATCTAACTCCTGGCAAGAAAACAGTAATTTCAGCCAAGATTTCTTACAAGACAGATACTGACGAGCTAGAAAAACACATTTGGTCAAGTTACGATAATAATATTGCCTCTATCAATCAAGATGGTATTATTACTGCTAAATCTAATGGTACTACTTATATTCTATGCTCTTCTAAGTCAGGTAAAATTATTGTTAGATGTAAAGTAGTTGTAAGACATCCTTACAATAAAGTAAGCAGTATTTCTTTCCCACAAAAAACAATCAGACTAAATATTGAAGATAAGCGAAAACTAGAACCAGCAATCAAATTTACTGGAAACAAAACTTATACTACCGAGCCTATTGAGTGGTCTAGTTCAAACAACAAAGTCGCAAAAGTAAGTAGCAAGGGCTTTGTTAAGGGACATTCAAACGGTACTACTAACATTACTATTAAATCTAAATTTTCAGGAAAGAAAGCTTCTGTTAAACTTATTGTTACTCCAACTAAGTATATTGCTTTCACATTTGATGATGGTCCAGGCCAATATACAAAGAAATTGGTAGATGCACTTAAGAAATATGATTCTAAGGCTACATTCTTTACTGTCGGCAAAAGCATCGAAAAATATCCTAATGCATTAAAGTATGCTCACGCTAATGGAATGGAAATTGGAAATCATTCATATAGTCATAAAAATTTAAAGAAATGTTCAAAGAAGACTATTAAAAAAGAACTTAATGGAAATAAAAATTTAGTCAAAAAGACTATTGGTGTTTTACCTACTCTCATTCGTCCGCCATACGGAAACTATAACAAAACAGTTTCTAAATTGGCTGGTGTTCCATTGATTTACTGGTCAGTAGATACTTTGGATTGGAAACATAAGAAAACAAAATATGTTTACAAGAGTATTATGAGACAATCTGGTGGATGGGACATAGTTCTATTACACGACATTCACAAAACATCTGTGGACGGATTTATAAAGGCTCTGCCGATACTTAAGAAGAATAATTACGAACTAGTAACAGTTTCGGAGTTATATCAAATATATGGGAAAAAAATGAAACCTGGCGTTATGTACTATGGCCCAAATAGATTAAAAAAATAAAAATTAAATGCTGAAGATTCATCTTCAGCATTTTTATTTATGATATGGTTCATTGTTAATTATTCTAAATGATCGGTATATCTGTTCTAAAAGAATTATTCTCATCAACTGATGCGGAAATGTCATTTTAGAAAAACTTAATTTGAGATCAGCCCTGTCTAAAACTGTCTTATGAAGACCTAGCGAGCCACCAATTACGAATGTTATATCACTAGTACCACTCACTCTAAACTTTTCAATTTTTTTAGCCAATTCCACTGAATCAAATTCTTTGCCATCAATCGCAAGAGCAATCACTTTAGAAGCATCAGAAATCTTCTCTAAAATTCTCTTGCCCTCAGTTTCTTTTACAATATCATCTTCAGTGAGGGAGGCGTTTTCTTTGGTCTTTTCATCTTTCACTTCTATTATGTCTAACTTGCAATATTTAGAAAGCCTTTTTGAATATTCCTTGATAGCATCTTCAAAATATTTTTCTTTGATTTTTCCAACTGCAATAATTGTTATTTTCATATGTATACCTCGTCAAAAAATTATATCATATATTTTAATTTGCTTGTTAGAAAAAATTAATTATTATATAATTATTCATGTATTAATTAAGCACGGAGGATTATTATGGACAATCAATATGATGAAAATAAAAATATAGAAACTACAGTGGATGAAGAAATCACTGAAGAGTTGATAGAAAACGAAACTCCAAATGAAGAGATGTTTGACGAGGAAGGAAGTTTCTTTGGCGGTGGCGATAACACTTATGTAAAAAAAGCTGATAAATATGAAGATATTAAATCTTCTGCTTTCACTATGTTGATAGTTGGAATGCTTGGAATAATATTTGTTATTCTTGCCCTCACTAAAGTAATAAATATTCCTTTCAGCGAAGCAACAGCGTGGCTATTCTATTCTATTATGAGTATTGTTTTTGTTTCATTTACTATAGCTGGATTGATTTCACTAGTTAAAGCAAACAAACTAAAAGAAGAAGCTGCTATAGAAAACAAAAAGATTGATGAAATCAATAATTGGGCAAAAGACAACATTTCTCAATCTATTATAGATACAGATTTGGATACTAATGAAACGGTAGAAATTTTATACTTCTTCAGGGCTGACAAAATCAAAAATCTATTAATGCATCAGTTTGAAGACACAGATGAGGGGTTAATTGATTTACTTACTGAGAGCATTTACACTAAGATATACGAAGATAACGAATCCTTTGATGAAGAATGCGACTAGGAAGATGAGGTAAAAGAAAAATCTTAAGATCATAATAAAGCTCTTTAAAAATATAAAATCAGTTATCAAACGATAACTGATTTTTTTAATTTAATTTAGTTTTGGCAAATCCTCAACATATTCTTTAAATAATGACCAGTTTCCACTCTTAAACATTGATGTGTCATCATTGTCAGGATTTAGTATATAACCTTCTATCAAGAATACATCTATTCCCAAATCTGCAGCACACATGTCTTCTTTCACATCATTACCTACCATTAAGCAATCTCCTGGATCTTTATCAATAACTTTAAGTACATGCTCATAATATTTAGGATTAGGTTTAGTATAGCAAGAATTTTCATATGTGGTAACATAGTCAAAATCTTTAACGCTAAATCCTAGCCATGACAATCTCTCATTCACTGCAATCTCTGGGAACATAGGCTTAGTAGCAAGCACCACTCTATAACCTTTTTCCTTTAAAAGCATAACTGCATCATAGCATTCCTGAGAAGGTCTAACCATATACCTAATCATTTGGAAATCGCCTTTATAGAACTTGTCTAGTTTCTTTTGAAAACGACGTTTAAACTTTTCGTCATACTTTTCATCTTTTGACGCTAAGTCCTCCATAAAGACTTTCCAAAACAATTCTTCATTTGTAATTAGGCCATCATTCACTTCCAAAGCGCCTACCGCTCTCCAAATGGATGGAACTATATCTTCTGAACTTAAATCTTGTGATTTAAAGAAACCGGTCATTAGTTCCACATAAGTATCGATAAACTCTTTCATATCGATTGGAAGTAATGTGCCGTCTAAATCAAATAAAACTGTATTCATTATTCATCCCAATTGTGATAAACCTTCTGAACATCCTCATCTTCATCTAGTCTATCTAAAATAATATTAATCTTCTTAATAGAATCTTCATCTGTTAGTTCAACATAGTTTTGAGGAATCATAGTAACTTCAGCTTCTGCCATTTTGATTCCCTCTTTTTCTAGTGCTTCTCTTACAACACTGAAATCATTAGGAGCAGTTATAACTTCAAAACTATCATCCTCTTCTATAATATCTTCAGCGCCAGCATCTAAAGCCATCATCATAAGTTCATCAGCATCTAAATCACATTCTTCTTTAGCGATTATAATTTGACCCTTTGTATCAAACATAAATGATACACAGCCTTGAGTACCAACGTTACCGCTTCCCTTTGTAAAGCAAGCCTTAACATTAGCAGCTGTTCTATTTCTGTTATCTGTAAGAGCATCTACAATAATAGCTGTTCCATTTGGACCATAACCTTCATATCTAACTTGCTCGTAATTTACAGCGTCCATATTGCCGGCTGCTTTTTTAATGCCACGATCAATAGTATCGTTAGGCATATTGTTAGCCTTTGCCTTTGCAATAACGTCTCGAAGCTTACTGTTATTATCCGGATCTGCACCGCCTTCTTTCACGGCTACAGCTATTTCCTTTCCGATAATTGTAAACATCTTGCCCTTAGCTGCATCGTTCTTTTCTTTCTTATGTTTTATGTTCGCAAATTTTGAATGTCCTGACATAATTTCCTCCTAAACTTCTATCTCGTATTTATCATCATAGTAGTCTTTACTACCAACTATTTTTCCATCTTTAATATAAACTCTTGGAACACGTTTTCCAACGTCGCACACTATCTCGTAATTGATAGTATCCATCTCGTTTGCTATATCATCAGCACTGATAGTCTCATCTCCATCAGTTCCCATCAATGTAACTAAATCTCCTTCTTCCACATCTAGTCCAGTTACATCAACCATAAACTGATCCATACAAACCCTTCCAACTATTGGAACTTTGTTACCCTTTATGATAACCATTCCTTTATTGCTTAAGCCTCTTGGATAACCATCTCCATATCCAACAGGAATAGTTGCTATCCTCATAGGCTCATCAGTCACATAAGTACTTCCATAGCTGATTCCAGTTCCCTGTGGCACATCTTTTACATAAATTACATGACTGTAAAGACTCATCGCTGGGTAAAGTTCAACATTCTCTTTGTCCATCTCTTCTGATGGATATAGGCCGTATAGTGCAATACCCGCCCTCGACAAAGACATTGAAGTTTCAGGCATTTCCATAATGGCTGCTGAGTTAGCACATTGATATACCGAGAATTCTAAACTTTTATCTTTAAGAATCTTTATAAATACATTAAACTTTGCAAGCTGTGAATCTGCATGAGTTTTATCTTTGTAATCAGCCTTCGCAAAGTGTGTAAACAATGAATAAACTTCTATATTATCAAGCTTTGAAATTTCAGCTATTTCATCAGCTGATTCCTCTGTTGGCTTGTATCCGATTCTGCCCATACCAGTATCAACTGCCACGTTAAGTTTCACAGTTTTGCCGGCATCTTTGGCGTAGTCGGATAAAACTTTAGCTCGTTTAATTCCTGAAACACAAGGAATTAAATCGTCATTTAATATAACATCGAAATCATACTCTGTAGAATATCCAAGCAAAAAAATCGGCTTATCTATTCCGTGTGCGCGGAGATTATGAGCCTCGTAAGCTGTAGCTACTGCAAAGCCTGTACAAATATCATCAATAGCCTTAGCTACAGGAACTGCGCCGTGACCGTACGCATCAGTTTTAATGACGCCTAGCATTCCAGTACTTGGGTCCAACTTAGCTTTTAAATTTTCAGCATTTTTTATAATGTTATCAAGATCAATATTTGCATAACATCTGAAATACTTATCTAAATTCATAACTCTCTCCATTTATTGAAACAATGTCGTAAGCTCTTCTATTATATCACTTGCCATAAGAGATGTCTTCGAAACTCTCTTAGCAGCCTCATCACCTGCTAGACCGTGAATGTATGGTCCAAGTACCGCTGCCGCGTTAAAGTCCACACCTATGCCAAGTAGCCCAACGATAATACCTGTCAAAACATCACCACTACCAGCTGTTGCCATTCCGTTGTTTCCAGTCATATTCACAAACAAATCATCACCTGATGCTATAACAGTTCTCGCATCTTTAAGAACTAGATTTGCAAACTGTTTTTTGTGGAAATTCTTAGCTGTCGCAAACAAGTTGTTTTTAATCTCATCTACATCCTTCTTTATAAGTCTAGCCATTTCTCCAAGATGTGGAGTCAAGATTACTTCACTGTGTAATTTCTTAGCAATCATCTTATTGTTTGCAATTGTATTGATAGCATCTGCATCCACTACACAAGTTTTTTTAGAATCCAAAACTTTTCCTACCATAATGTTTTGAATATCACCAGTTCCAAGCCCTGGACCTATCGCAATAACATCAGCCCAAGCAATAGATGCTTCTAATGACTTAACATCAAACTCTTCTGAATCATATGTATTAACAACAGCCTCAGGCAAAAGTTTACCTATCACTTCTTTATTTTCCTGAGCTGTAAAAATTCTAACTAAACCAGCACCCACTCTGTATGCTGCCATTCCACTCATCGCAGCCGCGCCAGACATCTCGTCATTTCCAGCAATAATTAAAACTTTTCCAAAACTTCCTTTGTATGAGTAGTTTGGTCTAACAGGAATAAGCGACAAATCATAATTATCAACATACTTGGCTGCATGTTTACATCTATCATATGCATCAACTGGATAGCCAATATCACCCACAGAAACTTCTCCGCAGTAATCTGCTCCTGGATACATAGCAGTTCCAATTTTTTGACATCCAATAGTAACTGTATAATCAGCTTCCACAGCCACACCCATCACTTCGCCAGTATCAGCATTGATACCAGATGGTAGATCCACAGAGTATACTGTAGCTCTAGATTTATTGATAAGTCTAATAGCCTTACCTTGAATTCCAATAACATTTCTAGAAACACCCACGCCAAAGATAGCATCCACTATCACATCGGCCTTAACCATTTCACGAACGATATTTATCTTTAATTTTTTAGCAATTTCAATTTGAGCCAAAAACTCTGTTGATGCGCTAGATTTAACACCACAAACATATATTGTTACATCATATCCTTTTAGCGACAAAATACGCGCGATAGCCACGCCATCTGCTCCATTGTTTCCAACGCCTGATACCACTAAAATCTTTTTACTCTTTGGCTCATTACACAAAATTAGGTCGACTACAGACAAAGCAGCTCTTTCCATCAATACCATAGATGGAATTCCCAAGCGCTTTATAGCGTACTCATCGACCTTTTTCATGTCACTACCTGAAACAATATATTCCATAATAGTCTCCTATTTATTCTCTTTTATCTTATAGCAGAGTTTCATCAAGCTCTCCGACAAATGCACATTTTCTACCTGAACATCTTCTGCAAATGTAAGGTCGGTATGCGCAAAGTTCCAAAAAGCTTTTACACCACACTCCACTAACTTTTCAGCAATCTTTGTAGCAGGCTCTTTTGGAAGTGTTAATGCAACTATATCAACTTGATTATCTTTTACATAATCATATAAACCTTCAATATCCATAACCACACCCTGTGAAGTCTTCATGCCAATAAGTGCTGGGTTCTCGTCAAATAAAGCAGTAATCTCAAAACCACGGTTTTTAAAATTACCATAGTTTGCAATAGCTCTACCTAAGTTTCCCGCACCCACTATTACCATTTTATGTGGCTTATCTAAGCCCAATAACTTACCGATTTCATCATATAGGAACTGAACATTATAACCGTAGCCCTGTTGACCAAAACCGCCAAAATTATTGAAATCCTGTCTAATTTGTGATGCTGTAACGTTCATTAAACGACTTAATTCCTCTGATGACACTCGTTCAACGTTCTGAGAAATCAATTCGCCCAAATATCTGTGATATCTAGGAAGTCTCGATATTACAGCTTCCGAAATCTTATTCATAGCTTCCTCCAATTAGTCTAAAACTATGAAATATTATAGTCATTTTAGGTGAGATTGTCAAATTCTTCACAAAGTTTGTAACATTTTATTTTCTATGAATTTTTAAGTTTTTAATCTGCTCTTTTTATTGCATTTAGTCCTTTAAAATATTAAAATATTTCTAGAATATTTTAGAGGAGATTATTATGGAAAATAAAAAAATAGTGGTGGCTTTAGGTAGAAATGCATTCTCAGAGTCATTCCCTAAACAGCAAGAAAGAGTTAAGGCCGCAGCAAAAGCTATCGCAGACTTGGTTGAGGCTAAATACGATGTTGTAGTTACTCACAGTAATGGTCCTCAGGTTGGAATGATTCAAACTGCTATGACTGAATACTCAAGATTAGATGAAAACCGCACTGTGGCTCCTATGTCTATCTGCGGTGCTATGAGTCAAGGCTATATAGGATATGATTTACAAAATGCTATCAGAAGCGAGCTTTTAGGAAGAGGTATTTATAAAACTGTCTCTTCTATCATCACTCAAGTTAAGGTTGATCCATTTGATAAAGCTTTCAATAATCCTACTAAGTTAATCGGTCGTTTGATGACTAAGGACGAAGCTGAATCAGAACGTCAAAAAGGAAATTACGTAGAATACGAAGAAGGCGATGAAGGATACAGAAGAATAATTGCTAGCCCTAGACCAGTTGATATTTATGAGATAGATGCTATCAAAACTTTATCGGACGCACATCAAGTAGTTATAGCTGCTGGCGGTGGCGGAATTCCGGTTTTAGAACAAAGAACTGCTCTTAAAGGTGCTAGTGCTATCATAGAAAAAGATTACACAGCAGCTAAGATGGCAGATATGTTAGATGCATCTGCACTTATGATTCTTACATCTACTGATTATTTAACTTATGATAAAGATGGTGAGCAAATTGAGGTCAAAGAGATTAAAAAAGACGAAGCTAAAAAATTGATTGATGATGGATACTTCGATCCAGTAACATCTTTACCAAAGATAGATGCTTCACTATCATTTGTACTTGCTAAAGATGGACGTAAAGCTATCATCACTAATCTTGATAAAGCATTAGATGGTATTGAAGAAAAAGTCGGAACAATTATTAAATAGTTTTTAAACAAAAACTAAGGGAAATCCAATTTGGATTTCCCTTTTTTATTATTTAGTATACTTTAATGCCCATTCTCTAATTTTACTCATTGATTCACCGGTAAAATCTTTTCCTATTGTTACCTTTGCACCTTTGGCAGATTTCTTGATTCCTTTTTCACTTCCAGAAATACCACTGCCCTCACTAGTACAGAATGTCACAATCTTTTTACCTTTAAGTTTATAAGATTCTAAGAATGTATTAATGATTTTTGGTTCTGTTCCATACCATATAGGATGACCTACAAAGATAACATCATACTTACTAATGTCTTTAACTTTACTTTTAATTTTTGGTCTTGCTTTAGAGCTATGTTGTTCTTTATATGCTCTACACTTTTTATCATTGTATACAGTATCAGCTTTTTTGTATTTCTTTTCTGGCTTGATTTCAAACAATTTGCCTCCTACTGCACTGTTTACTTGTTTAGCCACTTTAGCCGTATTTCCTGTGTAAGAAAAATATGCCACTAATACTTTATTCTTATTAGTTTTATTTTTTGTGTTCTTTGTTGCCTGCTTTTTAGTCTCATTCTTTGTAGCTACAGTTGTTGTCTTTGTGTCAGACTTCTTTTCTGAACTGCATCCACAAGCACAGCAAGTAATCGCTAATGCACTAATTAATGATATCAATAGTATTTTCTTTTTCATTTTAACCTCCATTTGTTTTGTTAAGTCTAACCTTTGCTAGAGTATATTTTAACATAAAAACGCCAGACTTTCGCCTGACGTTTTAAACTTATAATAATTGTTATTGCATCAATTCATCTAGTGTATTTCTAATTGCTTTAATAAACTCTTCAGTATTTAACTTCTTCTTATTCTCTAATGTTGAGATTAAGTAAAGATCACCTGTCATCTCGCCCTTTTCGATAGTCTTGATACAAGCTTCCTCTAACTTATCAGCAAATACTTTTAAGTCTTCTATTCCGTCTAAGTCACCACGTTTTCTTAAAGCACCACTCCAAGCAAAGATAGTTGCGATTGGGTTAGTTGATGTCTCTTCACCGTTTAAATATTTATAGTAGTGTCTTTGAACTGTTCCGTGTGCTGCTTCGTATTCATAGTTTCCTTCTGGAGAAACTAGAACTGAAGTCATCATTGAAAGTGAACCAAATGCTGTAGCAATCATATCTGACATTACATCACCATCGTAGTTCTTACATGCCCAGATATATCCACCGTCTGATCTAACTACTCTCGCCACTGCATCATCTATCAATGTATAGAAGTATTCAATGCCAGCCGCCTCAAACTTGTCAGCATACTCAGCATCATAAATATCCTGGAAAATATCTTTGAAAGTATGGTCATACTTTTTAGAGATTGTATCTTTTGTTGAAAACCAAAGATCTTGCTTAGTCTCTAATGCGTAGTTGAAACAACTCTTTGCAAAACTTGTGATTGAATCATTTAAGTTATGCATACCTTGAACTATACCTTCTCCGTCAAAATCATGAATAGTCTCTCTCATTTCTGTGCCATCTTCTGCAGTGAAAACTAATTCAGCTTTTCCTTTTCCTGGTACTTTCATTTCTACGCCTTTATATACATCACCGTAAGCGTGACGAGCTATAGTGATAGGTTTCTTCCAGTTACCAACGTATGGCTCAATACCCTTAACTACGATAGGTGCTCTGAACACTGTACCATCTAGAATTGCTCTGATAGTTCCATTAGGGCTCTTCCACATTTCTTTCAAGTCATACTCATCCATTCTTGCAGCATTTGGTGTGATAGTGGCACACTTAACAGCTACTCCGTATTTCTTTGTGGCTTCTGCAGAATCAAATGTTACTTGGTCGTTTGTTTCATTTCTGTATTCTAATCCTAGGTCATAGTATTCTGTCTTTAGGTCGATAAAAGGAAGTAACAATTCATCCTTAATCATCTTCCAAACAATTCTTGTCATCTCGTCGCCGTCCATTTCCACTAGCGGCGTTGTCATTTGTATTTTTTCCATAAAATCCTCCTATACTCTAACCTCAACATTTATTTAACAACAAAGTTAATGATTCTTCCTGGCACAAAGATTTCTTTGACGATTTCACCGTTAATGTTAACCGCCTCTTTACCTTGCGCTAGTGCTGAATCTTTATCAATGTCTTTAGCAATTTCTATAACAGCCTTTGTCTTGCCATTAATCTGAACAGCAATCTCAACAGTGTCTTCCACTATTTTTGACTCATCAAATTCTGGCCATGGCTCAAACGCCAAAGTGTCATCGTGACCCATTCTCTGCCAAATCTCTTCACTCACGTGAGGGCAAATACATGAGAACATCTTAATCAAATTCTCTGCATACTCTCTTGGGCACTTTCCTACTTTGTATACTTCGTTAACAAAAATCATCATCTGACTGATGGCTGTATTGTAAGCGAGCGCTTCAAAGTCCTCTGTCACTTTCTTGACTGTTTGATGATAAACCTTTGAAAGTGATTCATCATTATCATCTGTTATATTCTCAGGATTTATAAAGAAAGTCCAAACTCTGTTTATAAATCTCTTTGCACCAACTACGTTCTTTGAGTTCCATGGCTTTGAAACCTCAAGTGGTCCCATAAACATTTCGTATAGTCTTAATGTGTCTGCGCCAAACTCATCTACAATGTCACTTGGGTCAATTACAAACTCAGGGAAACGCTTACCCATCTTAACACCGTTCTCACCCAAGATCATTCCCTGGTGAACTAACTTCTTGAATGGCTCTTTAACTGGTGACAAACCTTCATCGTAAAGGAATCTATTCCAAATTCTTGAATATAATAAGTGTCCTACTGCATGCTCAGGACCACCCACATAAAGGTCAACTGGAAGCCAGTGTTTTAGAAGTTCATAGTTTGCAAACTCCTCTTCATTTTCTGGGTCTATATATCTAAAATAATACCAAGAAGACCCAGCAGAGCCTGGCATAGTAGATGTCTCTCTAGTTCCCTTTATACCGTTCTTGTCATACTGTTTCCACTCGGTTGCATTATCAAGTGGAGCTTTACCATTCTTACCTTTATAGTCATCAAGTTTAGGAAGAACTAATGGAAGTTCATCGTCAGGCAATACATAAATCTCGCCATCTTCTTTGAACACACAAGGTACCGGTTCACCCCAATAACGCTGTCTTGCAAAAATCCATTCTCTAAACTTATAATTTACTTTTTCTCTACCTACACCCTGTTTAACTAGCTTTTCTGTGATAGCAGGCTTAGCCTCTTCCACAGTTAAACCGTCAAATTCTTCAGAGTTTATAAGTTTACATCCTTTACCTAGGTAGTCTTCTTTTTCAAATGCATGCTCAGATACATCACCACCATCAATGACCTGAATCATATCAATCCCGTGTGCTTTAGCATAATCAAAGTCTCTTTGGTCGTGGCTAGGAACAGCCATAACAGCACCTGTACCATAACTAGCAAGCACAAAGTCACCAATAAATAATGGAACTTCTTTGCCATTTACTGGGTTGATACAAGTTAGACCTTCTAGCTTGCAACCAGACTTAGTCTTATTAAGTTCAGTTCTGTCCATATCGCTCTTCTTCATAGTCTCATCTATGTACGCCTGAACTTCTTCTTTATTTTCAACTCTATCCATTAGACCTTTTACGATATCTCCCTCTGGAGCAAGTACCATAAATGTGATACCGTAAATTGTCTCAATACATGTTGTAAAGATTGAGAACTTTCCACCGCCCACGATTTCAAAGTCCACTTCCACACCAGTAGATTTACCAATCCAATTTCTCTGAATTTCTTTTGTGGACTCTGGCCAATCAATTTCATCTAGGCCTTCTAACAACTTCTCGGCAAATGCAGGCTGGTCAATTACCCACTGTTTCATGTTCTTACGAACTACTGGATATCCGCCACGCTCAGACTTACCATCTATTACTTCATCGTTTGATAGAACTGTTCCAAGTTCCTCGCACCAGTTAACTGGCATATCGATGTATTTAGCATATCCTGCTTCGTAAAGTTTTTTAAAAATCCACTGAGTCCATTTGTAATACTTAGGATCTGATGTGGCAATCATCTTGGACCAATCATAGTCAAAGCCTAATTCTTTAAGCTGCTTAGAAAAAGTCTGAATGTTTTCTTGTGTAAAACCATCTGGATGATTACCTGTAGTAACAGCGTACTGCTCTGCAGGAAGTCCGAATGAATCATATCCCATTGGGTGAAGAACATTGTAGCCCTGCATTCTCTTCATTCTAGACATAATGTCAGTAGCTGTGTATCCTTCTGGATGTCCAGCATGTAGACCTACTCCTGATGGATAAGGAAACATATCAAGCGCATAATATTTAGGCTTGCTAAAATCCCAGACATCAGTTTTGAATGTCTCGTTCTCTTCCCAATATTTTTGCCATTTTTTCTCGACTTCTTTGTGATTATATGTATCTGACATAATTCCTCCTAAGTTTCGGCGATAACTGTTTCGGTCTCTACTTGTTTTTTATTGCTTTGCTTTTTCTTCTTTTTCTTTTTATTTTTTCTCTTAACCACTTTTTTGTTTTTGTGTTTCTTCTTTTTCTTCTGTCCTGGGAACTTGTATTTCTCCTTAGTCCCCTTGTCCTCTTTCACTTTAACCTTCACAAAGGTTTGTGCAGCTCCCACGTTTCCTGATTTATCTTTAGCTGTAACAACTACTGAAATATTACCTTCGTTCAAATCTTCTTTATCAATAGTTTGAACATTCATCACGCAGTCAGGTTCATTTACCGATGCGGCTTTTCTAACCATTTCTTTAATCTTATCTATGTTAGATTGTTTGATTACATCTTTTTTGTCTAAGCTCTTCAGTTTAAATTTGAACTTCTTGTTAGCAATAGTAACCTTTGGCGGTGTAGTGTCTACTACTTTAAATATACATGCGCCTGACAGGTTACCTTTCTTGTAAGTAAATTTAATGTTCTTAGAACCAGCCTTTTTGGTACTTATCTTGTTATGCTTAAGGTTTGCTGTAACAACATTTCCTTTAGCGTCTTTAGCTATTATGTTATTAAGATAGTTTACTTTGTGTCCTTTCTCAATTGTCACAGTCTTTATTCCAAATGTTATTTGATTATTCTTCTGTTTTTTGTATGGATTGTTTTTGTTAGGGTCTGTTGGATCCCAACCGCATGCTTTAGCAAGAGATGGCTTCGTCAAATTTGTCTTATTTTTAGGAAGCATTATCGAATCTTTTTTACCAAGCACTTCCACTGTAATCCTATATGCATTATCTCTAATCCATTTAGCATCATTACAAGTAAGCCAAATACATGCATCTTTATGCTTTGCACTTCGTAGCGATTTGTATGAAGTTCTCTTCATAGTATTTGGATACTTATCTTTGTATTCAATACTCTGAATGTATCCATTCTTATCATATGAGGTGTTAAACTGATGCCATGAACCATTTGTTTTCATCCAATCATAAGTACTTTCTGTCTTATATGTAGCAGTTTTTACTTTCTTACCAACTGATGCTAAAAATGGTTTTACAAAAGTTTTTGCATTCGGATTGCCAGTATATTTGTATACTGCCACCACACTTTGCTTTGGACTAACAACTAAATAATATTTGGTAGATTTTTTAGATACTTTAGTCTCTTCCTGCTTAGCCACACCGCTAGTTTTATCGGCTTCTTTGTTCACTTTGCTATAAATAAACATCAAAACACCAAAAATAATTCCAGCGACCACCAAAATCTCTAGAATTGTGATTAAAACACTCTTAACTTTTGGGTTTTTAATGTTGTTTATAGGATTTCGCATACCGATATATTATACACTAAAACAGGCAATAATTAAAGAAAAGATATAAATAGAACACACGAGATTTAACCCGTATGTTCTAATGAATTTTATTAATAAATCAACGTTTTTATATACTTAAATGCCCTTTGCACATATGGAATTGCAATGATTGCAATAGTAATGGCTGCTTCTGCTCCCAAGTACGCTCCATTATATGCAAGCGAGTATGTGACAGCGCCCCATCCTTTCCAAGCATATGTTCCAAAAAATATCCATCCTGATATAAATGCGAATACATATCTTCCAAGCACACCGCATATGTATCCGATCAATAAACCACCATATTTATGGTTTTTGTCGAAGTGATATCCTATTCCTGATAAGCCTAGTGCTCCAAACGCCAATGGATAATCAACTAGTAACTGTGGCAAAGTCAAAACATATGGATCTATAATCATTTGTAATAGGCCGTATGCTACACCTGTTAAGATGCCCGCGCCAAAGCCATACCAATATCCAATTAAGCATATGAACAGCATACTTAACAGTGTAATTGATCCGCCAAACGGAAAACTGAACAGTTTTATATTTGATGTAATAAATGCCAGCGCTACACAAATAGCTGAAACTGTTAATTGTTTTGCTGATACTCTTTTTTCTCTTTTTCCAACAATAAATGATGATGCAATAACTAATGCTAAAATAATAATGGCGATTACTGCTACATATCCCCAAGTAGTGGGAATATACATTTTTCCGCCGTATCCATCATCTACAGCTTTCGCAAACGTTTTCAAAAATTCCATAAAAAAACCTCCATCGAAACTAGTTCGCTAGAGGATACACTATTTCCACTAAAAAAAGAAATAATCAAATCGCTTCCTTACGTAGGTATTAACCTAATCAAGTTATAAGGGACAAGACCTAAGTCTATCTCAGCACTGGGCACCCCTAGCGTCATATTAAATTCTTATATACTTTATCATTTTTGAGAGTGCATTTCAATATCTATTTGCATGCATCTTTCATTTCTCTTACATATTTGCCCACATATGGTACACAATTTTTGCCGTGCTCGGCAATTATTTTAACAATAGCGCTTCCTACTATTGCTCCATCTGCATACTTGCAAACATCAGATGCCTGTTCCGGCTTTGAAATACCAAAACCAATAGCACAAGGAACATCTGTAGATTCCTTTACAAGTTTAGTCATCTCACCTAAATCTGTAGTAATGTTTTGTCTAACACCTGTCACACCGAGTGATGAAACTACATACACATAACCTTGAGCTTTTTTGGAAATATCCCTTATTCGCTCATGACTAGTTGGTGCAACCAAAGGAATGTAATCTATCCCATATTCATCGCAGTCGTTTGCAAATTCGTCACGTTCTTCAAATGGAATATCAGGCACTATTACACCAGACACACCCACTTCACTACATTTTTTCATAAAGTGATTTGAGCCAATCTTAAAAATAACATTTGCATATGTCATAAAAACTAGTGGAACTTTAATTTCATCTTTAAGTTCCTCTAACATATCAAATATTTTATCCGTTCTAGTACCTGAAGCCAAAGCTCTAATATCAGCTTCTTGTATCACTTCACCCTCAGCTATAGGATCAGAAAATGGTATTCCAAGCTCTATTATATCTGCGCCGTTATCCTGTATTTCTAAAATCAACTTTTTAGTAGTATCCATATCAGGGTCACCAGCTGTTATAAACGGAATAAATACTTTTCCATTTTTAAATGCATCACTTATTTTACTCATCTATGTTTACTCCTTTGTATCTGGCGATTGAAGCCACGTCTTTGTCGCCCCTGCCTGATAAGTTAATAACTACAATTTTATCTTTGTCCAAAGTAGGCACGTACTTAAGCGCGTACGCCAAAGCATGTGAACTCTCCACTGCAGGGATTATTCCTTCCACCCTAGACAAATACTCAAATGCTTCCACGGCTTCTTCATCAGTAATAGCTACATACTTTGCTCTTCCTGTGTCATTTAACATAGCGTGTTCCGGTCCAATTCCAGGATAATCAAGTCCAGCTGAAATTGAGTAAACTGGAGCTATCTGTCCATACTCATCCTGGCAGAACAATGTCTTCATTCCGTGAAAAATTCCTTCTGAACCATTTGTGATAGTGGCTGCATTCTTGGGATTATCTACCCCTAGTCCAGCAGCCTCACAGCCTATCAACTCCACACTCTTATCATCGATAAAGTTATAAAATGCTCCAATAGCATTACTTCCGCCACCTACACATGCAATCACAGCATCAGGTAGCTTTCCTTCTTTTTCATTTAACTGTTCTTTTATCTCTTCACTAATAATACTTTGGAAATCTCTTACCATAGTTGGGAAAGGATGTGGCCCCATAACTGAACCAATCACATAAAGTGTGTCATCCATTCTGTTAGTCCATTCTCTCATTGCATCATTAATGGCATCTTTCAATGTCTGTGTACCTGATTCCACTGCATGCACTTTTGCGCCCAATAGTTCCATTCTAAACACATTCAAAGCCTGGCGCTTACAGTCTTCTTTACCCATAAACACTTCGCACTCTAAACCTATAAGTGCAGCTGCTGTGGCTGTAGCAACACCGTGTTGTCCAGCTCCAGTCTCAGCAATTACTCTTGTTTTACCCATCTTTTTTGCAAGCAAACACTGACCAAGAGCATTGTTTAATTTGTGAGAACCTGTATGATTCAAATCCTCGCGTTTTAGATATACTTTCGCTCCACCTAAATCTTTTGTCATCTTTTCTGCATAGTACAATCTAGATGGTCTTCCAATATAATCATTAAACAAAGCTTTCAACTCAGCCTTGAATTCTGGATCATCTTTGTAATGAAAGTATGCTTCTTCTAATTCATTAATGGCACTCATCAATGTCTCTGGAACATACTGGCCACCGTGAATACCAAATCTTCCTTTACTCATCTTTCCTCCTAAATCTTCACCCTTAAGCCAAGGTTATGATTTACATATAACTCGTTACGCAATTACTTTGTATTTTTTACAATTTCGATTACTCGCTTAATTTTATCTCTATCTTTTACTCCATCAGTTTCCACGCCACTACTTAAGTCTACGGCAAAGGGATTATATGTGGCTATTGTCTTTTCAAGATTAGTTTCATTTAATCCGCCCGCCAAAAAATAGTCACCCATATCTTCAGGAATAAGTGTTTTATCAAATTCTTTTCCACTTCCTCCTGCCACATTCTCAGCATATGTATCAAGCAAAAGATAATCTACATCAAACTTCTTAGCATTCATAATATCTTCAATGCTTTTCACTTTTACAGCCTTTATAATCTGCGTATCATCATCTAGTTTAGCTTTAAGTGTACTGATGTAGTTTTCATCTTCTCTTCCATGTAACTGAATTACATCTATCACTTTGTCTTTGACTAACTCGGCTACAAAATCAATATCTTCATCCACAAAAACACCGACTGACATTATATCATTATCTAAAAGTTTTTTTAATTCTTTTGCAGTATCCTTGTCCACTTTTCTCTTAGAATTGGCAAAGACAAAACCAATGTAGTCAGGTTTAAGTTCATTTACATATTCAATATCTTCTTTTCTTTTTAAACCACAAATCTTTATCTTTGTCATAGTTAACTATCTAATTCCTTAATCATTTCTTCTTTGTCATCACATTTCATAAGCGTCTCGCCAATCAAAACTCCATTCACATTAGCACTTTTAAGTCTTCTAACATCTTCTTTTGTTTTGATGCCGCTCTCTGCCACAAACAAAATGCTCTCTGGAACCAACTTTCTTAATCTCTCACTGTTTT
>CAJOMD010000011.1 GCA_905235555.1 uncultured Eubacterium sp. | reverse complement strand
TCCAGCCATCATTCCAATTCCTGGCATTAGTGGAAACACAGGAGAAGGCGTTAAGCAGGTTAAGTCGTTTGTGGAACAAGCGGTAGGATCTGATATCTTGTTTGGTGATGAATAACTATATTTGAGTATAACATTGAGAGGAAACAGTTATGGAGAGTAGAGGTACAATCAAAAAAGTGGCAGGACCGCTAGTAGTAGCTACTGGTATGAGAGATGCCAATATGTACGATGTGGTTAGGGTAAGTGAAGAAGAGCTTATCGGCGAAATCATCGAGATGCACGGTGATCAAGCATCCATCCAGGTTTATGAAGAGACTGCCGGTCTCGGTCCTGGTAAGGAAGTAGTATCAACGGGCGCGCCTATGTCTGTGGAATTAGGACCTGGACTTATAGGTAGTATTTATGATGGAATCCAAAGACCACTCGATGACATTATGAAGGTTTCTGGAAATCTCCTAAACCGCGGAGTTCAAGTTCCATCGTTAAAGAGAGATTTAAAATGGAATTTCGAGCCTTCGGCAAAGGTGGGAGATGAAGTAGTGACTGGCGATGTTTTGGGTACAGTAATAGAAACTGAAGTTGTTACTCAAAAAATCATGGTGCCATTTGGCTTTGATGGAAAAATAGTTGAGATAAATGCAGGAAGCTACACTGTGGAAGATGTAGTAGCAAAGATTGAGACTAAAGACGGCGTGAAAGATGTAACGCTAATGCAGAAGTGGCCAGTTAGAAAGGGCCGCCCATACAAAGAAAAGAAAGCACCTAACAAACCACTTGTTACAGGACAAAGAGTGGTGGATACTTTGTTCCCAATTGCAAGAGGTGGTGTGGCAGCTGTACCTGGACCTTTCGGTAGTGGAAAAACTGTTATCCAACATCAGTTAGCAAAATGGGCTGAGGCTGATATCGTGGTATATATCGGTTGTGGTGAGCGTGGAAATGAGATGACTGACGTTCTTAATGAGTTTCCTGAACTAAAGGATCCTAAGACAGGAAAGTCTTTGATGGAGAGAACGGTTCTAATCGCTAACACATCAGATATGCCTGTGGCAGCCAGAGAGGCTTCTATATATACAGGAATTACAATAGCAGAGTACTTTAGAGATATGGGATTCTCAGTTGCTCTAATGGCCGATTCCACATCACGTTGGGCAGAGGCTTTAAGAGAAATGTCAGGTCGTCTAGAAGAGATGCCTGGTGAGGAAGGATATCCTGCATATCTAGGAAGTAGACTTGCGCAGTTCTATGAGCGTGCTGGTGATGTAGTAACTCTGGGTTCTGAAGGAAGAGAGGGAGCGCTATCCGTGATTGGTGCCGTATCTCCTCCAGGTGGTGATATATCAGAGCCAGTTTCACAGGCTACACTTCGTATTGTAAAAGTGTTCTGGGGTCTAGATGCAGCACTTGCTTATCAAAGACACTTCCCAGCCATCAACTGGTTAACAAGTTACTCACTTTACTTAGACAGTATCGGACCTTGGTTTAATGAAAATGTAAATGAGGAATGGATTTCTATTAGACAGGAAATGATGACATTGCTTCAGGAAGAAGCTGAGTTAAACGAAATCGTTCAGATGGTAGGTATGGATGCTTTGTCGCCTACGGATAGACTAAAGATGGAAGCATCAAGATCTATTCGTGAGGACTTCCTACATCAGAACTCATTCCATGACGTTGATACATACACTTCACTCGAGAAACAGTATTTGATGATGAAGTTAGTTATCGGATATTACAACGAGGGTGCAAAGGCTCTAGAAAATGGAGCTGACATTAAGAAATTAATCGACATATCTGTTAGAGAAGATATTGGTAGATTTAAATACACAGAAGAAAAAGACATAGAAAAAGAATACAAGAGAATTAGCGAGTTATTATCAGAGCAAGTTCTTAAGACTATAAACAAGGAGGAAATCTAGTATGCCAAAAGAGTATAGAACCATACAAGAAGTGGCTGGCCCACTGATGATGGTAAGAGACGTAGAAAACGTAACTTATGACGAACTAGGTGAAATTGAGCTTGCTAACGGTGAAGTTAGAAGATGTAAAGTCTTAGAAGTAAACGGCGGTAACGCACTAGTTCAGTTGTTTGAAAGTTCAACAGGTATTAACCTATCAAACAGTAAAGTTAGATTCCTTGGACATAGTATGGAACTAGGTGTATCAGAAGATATGCTTGGTCGTGTGTTTGACGGACTTGGAAATCCAATAGACGGTGGCCCAGAGATTATTCCTGATGAGAGAAAAGATATAAACGGTGTAGCTATGAACCCGGCTGCTAGAAATTATCCATCTGAGTTTATTCAGACTGGTATTTCAGCGATAGATGGACTAAACACTTTGGTTCGTGGTCAAAAACTTCCTATCTTTTCAGCTTCAGGTCTTCCTCATGCTAACCTAGCAGCTCAGATTGCTAGACAGGCTAAGGTTATTGGAACAGATGATCCATTTGCCGTGGTCTTTGCAGCGGTAGGTATCACTTTCGAGGAAGCAGACTACTTTGTGAAGAGTTTTAAAGAAACAGGTGCTATCGATAGAACAGTACTATTCACAAACCTTGCTAATGATCCAGCGGTTGAGCGTATTGCGACACCTCGTATGGCGCTAACTGCAGCTGAGTACTTGGCATTTGAAAAGGGAATGCACGTACTTGTAATTATCACTGATATTACAAACTATGCTGATTCACTTCGTGAGGTATCAGCAGCGCGTAAAGAGGTTCCTGGACGAAGAGGTTATCCTGGATACATGTACACTGACCTAGCTACTCTATACGAGCGCGCAGGAAGACAGACAGGTAAGGATGGAAGTATCACACTTGTTCCTATACTAACAATGCCTGAGGATGACAAGACTCACCCAATCCCTGACTTAACAGGATACATTACTGAGGGACAGATTATCCTTAGTCGTGATTTATATAGAAAAGGTGTTACACCACCTATCGACGTTTTACCTTCACTTTCACGTTTGAAAGATAAAGGTATTGGTGAAGGAAAGACTAGAGCAGACCACTCAGATGTTATGAACCAGTTGTTTGCAGCGTATGCTAGAGGAAAGGATGCCAAAGAGTTGATGACTATCCTAGGTGAGGCAGCTCTTTCTGAGATGGACCTTAAGTATGCTAAGTTTGCAGACGCCTTCGAAGAAAAGTATGTATCTCAAGGATATGAGACAAACAGAACTATCGAAGATACGATGAATGTGGGCTGGGAATTGCTTGGAATGCTTCCTAAGTCAGAACTAAAACGTATCTCGGATGAATTTATTGAAAAGTACTACAAAGGTGAAGAATAAGCCTTTTGATTAGGAGAGTGTTATGGTAAATCCAACAAGAATGGAATTAACCAAACAAAAGAAGAAATTAGTCTCTGCAGTGAGAGGTCATAAGCTCCTTAAAGACAAAAGAGATGAGTTGTTAAGACAGTTCATGGACTTGGTTAAGGAAAATATGGAACTTAGAAAGAAAGTGGAGGCTGGCTTAAAGAGCGCAAATATGGAATTTGCCATCGCCAAAGCCGGTATGAATAAAGAGGTATTAAACACAGCGCTTCTTGCTTCAAAGAAATCTTTAGAGATTGATGAAGGAGAGCGAAACGTAATGAGTGTTGATATTCCTACATACTCTACACGAATGGACATAAGTGGTGGCGATATCTATTCATATGGTTATGCGTTCACAGCTGGAGATTTAGATGATGCTATGTATTCTTTATCATTAGTGTTTAAGGATATGTTAAGACTGGCTGAGGTGGAGAAATCTTGTCAGCTTATGGCTGCTGAGATTGAAAAAACTAGACGAAGAGTAAATGCCCTAGAACACGTAATCATTCCAAATGCACAGTCTAACATTAAATACATAAATATGAAACTGGATGAGAGCGAACGAAGTACACAGACTCGTTTGATGAAGGTTAAAGATATGATGCTAGAAGAGGCTATTGAAGAGAGGCGAAAAGCAAATTAATAATTGTAAGTTTCAATCAGATAGTTTTATTAAACTATCTGATTATGTATAAAGATAAAATGGAGTAAGACATGTATACAGAATCATTAGTAAAATTAGGAAAAGTTAGATCTGAAATAAGGGAACTTTTTGAATATGGCATGAAGAGAAAAGCTGAGATAGGCGTAGAGAATGTTTTTGATTTCAGTATTGGAAATCCAAGTGTTCCTGCACCTAAGTGTGTTGATGATGCCATAAAAGAGTTGGTAGAGGATTTTGACTCAGTGGCTCTTCACGGGTACACTTCAGCTCAAGGAGATGCTGAAGTAAGAAAAACTGTGGCAGACTATATTAATAGTAGATTTAATGCAGATGTTAGTGCTGATAACATATATATGACTTGTGGTGCAGCTGCGTCATTGTCTATTGTTATGAATGCAGTTTTGAGTTCGGATGATGAGTGTATTGTTATCAAACCATACTTCCCAGAGTACGGTGCTTTTCTTGAGAGAACTGGCGCCAAGTTAGTGGAAGTAGATCCAGAAGATAAGACTTTCCAGATAGATATTGAGAATATGAAAGAGGCTATTAATGAGAGGACAAAAATGGTTGTTGTCAATTCTCCAAACAATCCGTCTGGTGTTGTTTATAAAAAAGACAATATATTGGCTCTATGCAAACTGTTAAAAGATAAAGAGGAAGAATATGGACATCCTATATTTATAGTAACGGACGAACCATATCGTGAGTTAGTTTATGATGACACCACGGTTCCATATTTGATTAACTATTATGATAATACATTTGTATGCTATTCATACAGCAAGACTTTGTCACTTCCTGGAGAGCGTATTGGATATATAGTGGTTTCGCCAAAGATAGCAAATTACGAAGATGCATATGCTGCAGTTTGTGGGGCGGGAAGAACGTTAGGATATGTTTGTGCGCCGGCTCTTTGGCAAAGAGTTATCGCTAAATGTATTGATAAAACCTCAGATATTTCTATTTACAAGAATAATAGAGATTTATTCTACAATGCTTTGACTAATATGGGGTATGAATGTGTATATCCTGACGGAGCATTTTACTTGTTTGTGAAAGCAATGGAGGATGATTCTAGAGCATTTGCCGAAAAAGCAAAAAAACATGAATTGTTAGTAGTGCCAGCTGATAGCTTTGGAACACCGGGATATGTGAGAGTTTCTTACTGTGTTAATCCAGATCAGATTGAAAAAGCCTTGCCAGCTTTTAAAGCTTTAGCTGAGGAGTATAAATAATGAGTGGACAGTATAGCTGTGAATTTTGTAGCAACTATGTTTATGATGAAGATTATGAAGAATATACTTGTGTGGTAAATATGGACGAAGACGATCTAGCTAGACTTTACCAGTCTAAGCATTCATCTTGTCCGTATTTTTCATATGGGGATGAGTATAAACTTGCAAAGAAACAATAGATATGAAAAAAGAAAATTATATTAAAATGGTGAATAATATAAAAGAAAATAAGCGTTTAGAAAAAGCGCTTATTTTTGCTAATTCTTTTTTGACAGGATTGGTCTATATAAGTTTTCCTATTTTGCTTTTTGCATTGGCATATAACAAAAAATATAGTCAATTAATTAGAATAGTTTTGGTTTGTGGAATTTCGTTTATAGTAGTAAGTATTTTTAGATATTTTTATAATGCTAAAAGACCTTATACTATGTATAATTATGAACCAATAGTTTTTAGGAATAAAGAAGGACAAAGTATGCCTTCTCGTCATGTGTTCTCCGCATTTGTGATAGCGTGTGCCTTTGCATATATTAATCCAAAGTTTAGCATTATTTATTTTGTGGTAGCCACACTTATTGCTATCCACAGAGTGTTGGTGGGTGTTCACTTTATAAAAGATGTGGTAGCGGGTGCGCTTATAGGAATCATTTCAGGAATCATAGGATTTTTTATTATATAAGGGGAAATAAGTTTTGGAGAAGAAAAGTGCAGTAGTAATGGAAGGCGGAGCAATGCGAGGTATGTTTACTTGCGGAGTGCTTGACGTCTTTATGGAAAATGGTATTACATTTGACGCAGGAGCCGGAATTTCTGCAGGAGCAGTTTTTGGTTGCAATTTTAAGTCTGGTCAAATTGGAAGACCTATCAGGTATAACAAAAAGTACTGTAATGATAAAAGATATTGTAGCTTTAGGTCATTGATTAAGACGGGTGATATGTATGGAGTGGATTTTTGTTACAGAGTACTCCCTTATGAATTAGACCCATTTGATTGGGATGCATACAGAAAAAATCCTATGAAGTTTTATATAGGTGCTACTAATGCAGAAACTGGAGCCCCTGAGTATTATTTGTGTACAGGCGACGAAAAAAGAGATCTTAAGTGGATGCAAGCATCAGCGTCCATGCCTGCTGTTTCTAAAGTAGTGGAAGTAGATGGACTAAAGATGTTAGACGGTGGAATGGTAGACTCAGTTCCGTTTAAATATATGGAGAGTCTTGGATATAACAATAACGTAATTATTTTGACCCAGGCAAAAGGATATAGAAAAAGTAAGGCTAGTATGTTACCAATTATTAAATTTTCGCTTAGAAAATATCCTAAAATGTATGAGGTGATGAAAAAAAGACACGTTATGTATAATAAGCAGATGGACGAACTAGACCAAATAGAAGAGAGTGGGAAGTCCATGGTTATTAGACCACCAGAGCCACTTGGCATTAGCAGAACTGAAAAAGACCCTAATGAGCTAGAGAGAATTTATCAAATAGGTCGAAAGGTGGCTGAGGAAAGATTAGAAGAGATAAAGACATTTTTGAATAAATAAAAGAAAGTACCCATAAAAACGAAAAGTTTTTATGGGTATTTTGTGTTAAAAAAAGAGTACTTAATAGAATATTTTAACGTTTAATAGTGATATATAATCACAATTAAATGTTATAATTACTACAAATGATGGAGGGAAATATTATGAATAATTTAGGCAAAAAAATAGTGGCAACAGTGGTTTCAATTACTTTGATAATAAGCGTTCCTATTGCAAGCAGAGTTATTACAAAGGTTAAAGCTGCAGACTATTCATTAGTTTGGAGTGATGAATTTGACGGTAATACTCTTAATGCTAATAACTGGACAGTGGAAACAGGAACAGGCGATTGGGGCTGGGGTAATAATGAGCAACAGTATTACAGAAACAGTCCTGAAAATATAGAAGTAAGCAACGGAACATTAAAAATCCATGCTTTAAAGCAGAGCTATGGTGGAAGGCAATATACTTCTGCTCGAATGAAAACACAGGGTAAACAATCTTTCAAATACGGAAAGATTGAAGCTAGAATGAAACTTCCAAGATTCCAAGGCGTTTGGCCTGCATTTTGGATGCTAGGTGAGAATATTAATTCTGTTGGTTGGCCAAGATGTGGTGAAATGGATATTATGGAAGCCATTAATAATAACAATAACGTCTATGCTAATCTTCACTGGTCATATAATAACAGTACGGCAGATACTCAAGGTAAAGCATATAATGTGGGAGACAGAACAGCTTGGCATACATATGGAATGGAGTGGACTAAAGATAAAGCTAAATTCTATGTGGATGATACAGTATTTGAAGAATATAGTATTACTACTAGTTCACAGATGGAAGAGTTTAGAGAAAAACAATTTATCATTTTAAATCTTGCTATTGGTGGACAATGGCCAGGTTATGATATTGATAATACAGCTTTCCCTGACAGATCTACTATGGAAGTGGATTACGTAAGGGTTTATCAAAAACCTGAAGAGGTTACTACTAAGTATGATGGACCTACTATCATAATAACAGAAGATTCTCTTGATAGGTATGTTGGCGGATGGAATTATTTCTTTGGAAACGATATTGGATGGATTCCTGCCACAGGACAATTTAATCCTAAAGATAAATATGCTGATGGATATACTATTGATATAACAAATGTAGGTAGAGTTCAAGATGACTCGGCATGGGCTGTCCAAGGCAATCTTGAAAAAATACCTTTCCGAACTGGAGCCACGTACACTTATAAGTGTACTTTAATGTCCAGTGTTGATAAAAGGGTGTTTGTGAAAGTAGCAGATGGTAATGAAGGACAGTTAGGCGGAGGTATTGTTCAGTTAAGAGCAAACACACCATATTATTATGAAACTCAAGTAGAAATTCCTGAAGACTTTGAAAGTACAGTAAGTCTTAAGTTTGGTTGGGGCAAAATGGATGGTGATACTATAGCAGATGGTGGACAACTAAATGTTGGAGTGAAAGATGTTTCATTCATTACTACTACATCTATTCCTGATCCAAATTATACAACTACACCTGGACCAACAACTACAAAGGCGTCAACCACAAAACCAGTTACTACAACTGTTTCACCTGTTGTTCCTACAACGAAGAAAGTTACTCCTACTAAGAAGGCTTCGCCAAATAAGAATGCAACAGTAAAACTTGGAAAGACTAAGATTAAGAAGATTAAGAGGGCAAAGAAATCTCTTAAATTCAAATTAAAGAAGATTAAAGGTGCTAGCGGATATCAAATTAGATATTCAGACAGTAAGAAGTTTGACGGCTACTGGCAGAAGAAAGTAAAAAAGACAAAAGTTAAACTAAAGAAACTTGATAGAAAGACGAAGTATTATATCAAGGCTAGAGCATTTAAGAAATCAGGAAGCGTTTATACGTACGGCAAGTTTAGTAAACGTAAGAAAGCAAAAACTAAATAATCTGATTTTTCATTCAAAATATTTCTAAAGACAATCACGGCAAAACCGGTATTAATTCTAAATGTTGAATTGGTATTGAAAAATGCCGTGGTTGTTTTTGCGAGAGGATTTGGTAGAATTGTTATTGATATGATTGAAACAAAAGAGCAACAGGAAAAGATTATATTGGTAGCGGTTAACACTGGCTTTGAGGCGGACGCTATAGATTCGCTTGATGAGTTAGAAGAGCTAGTAGAAACTGCAGGTGGAGAAGTAGTGGGTCGTATTATTCAAAATATAGACCATGTTAATAATGCGCTATATATTGGCACTGGAAAAGTGGAAGAGTTAAAAGATTTGATTTGGGAAACTGAGGCTGATGGCATAGTGTGTGATGATGAACTCTCTCCTAATCAATTCAAGAATCTAGAAGATGAACTTAATGTCAAAGTGATGGACAGAACACTTCTGATTCTAGATATCTTTGCAGGGCGCGCAAAGAGTGCTGAAGGTAAGATTCAAGTTGAACTTGCTCAGCTTCGCTATAGGTCAACTAGACTCATTGGCATGCAAAATTTGACTCGTCAGGGTGGAGGTATTGGAACTAGAGGTCCTGGTGAGAAAAAATTGGAAGTAGATAGACGTGTGATTCGTGACAGAATATCTCAGCTAAGAAAAGAGGTAGGGGATATGGAAGCACACCGTGATGTGACTAGAGCGAAACGTCAGTCTAATCCTTTGCCTGTGGTAGCAATAGTAGGATACACGAATGCTGGGAAGTCCACATTACTTAACACTTTGACTTCGGCGGAAGTTTTGGAAGAAGATAAATTGTTTGCCACACTTGATCCAACTACTAGAAACTATAAGTTGAATTCGGGTGAAGAAGTGCTACTTACTGACACGGTTGGATTTATTAGAAAACTTCCTCATCATCTAATTGATGCATTTAAGAGTACTTTAGAAGAAGCAAAGTATTCAGATATTATTATTCATGTGGTTGATTGCTCAAATCCTGCTATGGATAAAAATATAAAAGCTGTTTATGAAACGCTTCGTGAGTTAGAAGTTATAGACAAAACCATAATCACAGTGTTTAATAAGATAGATAAGTTGGCTGAAGTACCAGTGCTAAAAGATGAGCATGCGGACTATGTGGTGCAAGCCGCTATTAAGAAAGGTATAGGGCTAGATAAGATAGACGAGGTACTAGAGAAGGCTATTCAAGAGATGAGAGTCTATATAGAAAAAATTGTTCCGTACACCGATGGAGGAGAAGTAAATAGAATTAGAAAGTATGGACAACTTATAAGTGAAGATTATAGTGAGGAAGGAATATTGATAAAAGCATATGTCCCCAAATTTATGGCATAAGAAAAGGTTTTGCAAATAAATGCAAAACCTTTTAACTTTATAATAATTCACTTAACTTTTTACTATAGAAATAATCGTGCACCATTCCATCAAATTCCTCCCACATTGGTAGTGTCTGACAAAAGGTCTTACGTGGGCAATTATATTCATCATCAGCAATACATGCAACAGAAGCGAGAGGGCCTTCAGTACTTTCTAGTATTTCTCCCACGGTATATTCCTCTGGCTTTCTTACAAGTTTATATCCGCCACCTTTGCCACTTGATCCTTTAATAAGTTTGGCAGTGACCAAATCCTTAACTATAGCTTCTAAATATTTTTTTGATATCAACTGTCTGGTGGCAATATCCTTAAGTGGAACATTCTTTTCATCAGTATGTTCTGCCAAATCAATCATTACACGAACTGCGTATCTGCCTTTAGTTGAAATCATTATCATGTGTCCCTTCATAAGCTTTAAATCCTCACTTTCACTATATCATACAGTTAAAATTGATGCTTAAAAAGTTTTTAAAAAAAGTTTTAAAAACCTATTGACTTAGTAGGTAAATAAGTATATAATACGTCTAAATATTTTGCAAGAGGTATTTTATGAAAGTATATGCAGATAATGCAGCCACTACTAAAATAAGTGAAGCAGCATTAGAAAAATTTAACAATTGCATATTAGATAACTACGGTAATCCATCTAGCTTATATAGAATAGGCCAGAAGGCCAAAAAGGAATTAGAGGATAGTAGAGAAGAGATAGCTACTTTGATTGGGGCTTCGCCAAAGGAAATATTCTTTTCATCAGGTGGAAGCGAATCAGATAATTGGGCTATTCTTTCTGCTGCAGAGATAGGAAAGAGAGAAGGCAAGAAACATATCATCTCTACTAAGATTGAACACCATGCGGTTTTACATACATTAGATAAATTAGAAAAAGAAGGATTCGAAATCACTTTACTTGATGTATATGAAAAAGGCATTATAAAATTAGATGATTTAGAAAATAGCATACGAGAAGATACATGCTTGGTAACTATCATGTATGCAAACAATGAGATTGGCACAGTTCAGCCAATAAATCAAATCGGTAGAATTTGCAGGAAACACAATATATTGTTCCACACAGATGCTGTACAGGCTGTTGGTCATATACCAATCAGTGTAGGGATAGAAAATATTGATATGCTTTCTGCATCTGCACATAAATTTCATGGACCAAAAGGAATAGGCTTCTTATATGTAAAGCAAGGAATTAACTTAACTAACTTGATAGAAGGCGGTGCACAGGAGCGAGGTAAGAGGGCAGGAACAGAAAATGTACCTGCTATAGCGTCTATGGCTGTGGCACTTCAAGAGTCCTTGAAAAATTTAGAGGACACACGAATGCGACTTATGTCGCTTAGAGATAGATTAATAAAGAAGTTGAGAATGATTCCTCATTCTGCACTGAATGGAGATGAAGTCTGTAGGCTCCCAGGCAATGTAAATTTTTGTTTTGAAGGCATAGAAGGTGAGTCATTGCTTCTCTTACTTGATGAGAAAGGCATAAGTGCTTCATCAGGCAGTGCTTGTACATCAGGTTCATTAGATCCTAGTCACGTGCTTCTAGCAATAGGAAGAGTGCACGATGTGGCCCATGGTTCTCTTAGAATAAGTCTAGGAGAGGATGCCACTAAAGAAGAGGTGGATTATATTGCAGAATGCGTGGAGGAAGTGGTAGAAAAACTAAGAAGTTTTTCACCAGTCTGGCGTGATTTGATGGAAGGAAAGAGAGAATTCATTTTATAATTCGAATAGAGAAGGTACCCGCAAATGTAAACTTGAAAGGAGATATGGTTTTAACCATATATATTAAAATGGCACTTTATAGTGAAAAAGTAATGGATCATTTTCTAAATCCTAGAAATGTAGGAGTGATAGAAGATGCAGATGGAATAGGAGAAGTTGGGAACGCTAAGTGCGGCGATATCATGAAGATTTATCTTAAGATAAAAGATGGTATTGTGGAGGACGTAAAGTTTGAAACATTTGGATGTGGCAGCGCGATAGCTTCCAGTTCTATGGCTACCGAACTAATAAAAGGAAAGCCATTAGAAGAAGTGAAGGAACTTACTAACAAAGCTGTAACAGAAGCTTTGGACGGACTTCCTGCACACAAACTTCATTGTTCAGTATTAGCTGAAGAAGCTATTCAAAAAGCATTAGATGATTATTACAGTAAACAAAAATAAAAATTTAAAATAAAGGAGATTATAAAAATGAGTGATTATAAATTTGAAACATTACAGTTACACGTAGGTCAGGAACAGGCAGATCCAACAACGGATTCTAGAGCGGTTCCTATTTATCAGACAACAGCATATGTTTTCCATGATAGTAAGCATGCTGCTGACAGATTTGGTTTAGCAGATCCAGGAAACATTTATGGAAGACTAACTAACTCTACACAAGGTGTGTTAGAAGAAAGATTAGCTGCTCTAGAAGGCGGAAGCGCTGCACTAGCAGTTTCTTCAGGTGCTGCAGCTATCAGTTATACTATTCAGGCTTTGGCTGCAAATGGTGGTCATATCGTGGCTCAGAAGAGTATTTACGGTGGTACATATAACCTTTTGGCACACACACTTCCACAGTATGACATTAAGACTACTTTTGTAGACATACACAATTTGGAAGAAGTAGAAAATGCAATAGAAGAAGATACTAGAGCAATCTTTATTGAGACACTAGGAAATCCAAATAGTGATATTCCTGATATTGATGCTTTAGCTGAAATTGCACA
This sequence comes from uncultured Eubacterium sp., assembly GCA_905235555.1. GTDB lineage: Bacteria > Bacillota > Clostridia > Lachnospirales > Lachnospiraceae > Eubacterium_G. The sequence goes on along the minus strand of CAJOMD010000011.1, from coordinate 16,716 downwards.
TAAAAACAATATTCCATTAGTGATAGATAATACTTTTGGAACTCCATACCTAATCAGACCATTTGAGCATGGCGCTGATATTGTAGTTCATTCTGCTACCAAGTTCTTAGGTGGACATGGAACTACATTGGGTGGAATTATTGTTGAGTCTGGTAAGTTTGATTACAAGGCATCAGGTAAGTTCCCTAATATTACGGAGCCTAACCCAAGTTATCATGGAGTATCATTCTATGATGCAGTGGGTCCGGCAGCATTTGTTACTTACATTAGAGCAATCTTGCTTCGTGATACAGGAGCAGCTATTTCTCCATTTAATGCTTTCTTACTACTACAAGGTATTGAGACATTATCTCTGAGAGTAGAAAGACATGTAGAGAATACAAAGAAAGTGGTAGAATTTTTAAGTAATCATCCACAGGTAGAGCATGTAAATCATCCATCACTAGAGGATCATCCAAACAATGAACTTTACAAGAAGTATTTCCCTAACGGTGGCGGTTCTATATTTACATTTGACATCAAGGGTGGACAGGAAGAAGCATGGAAGTTTATTGATAACTTAAAGATCTTCTCACTACTTGCAAACGTAGCGGATCTTAAGAGCCTAGTAATTCATCCAGCATCTACTACACATTCACAGTTAACAACTGAGGAACTAGCAGATATTGGAATAACAGGAAGCACAATTCGTCTTTCTATCGGTACTGAAAATATAGATGATATTATTGCCGATCTTGAAAACGGATTTGCGTCAATTAAATAATAGTATATAATTAATCAAAGTGAGGTAAAGAAAAATGGCAAATATATATAAAGGTACACTTGGACTAATCGGAAACACTCCATTAGTTGAAGTGACAAACATAGAAAAAGATTTGGGATTAGAGGCTAAGATTTTAGTGAAACTAGAGTACTTTAATCCAGCAGGAAGCGTTAAAGATAGAATTGCAAAAGCAATGTTAGACGACGCTGAGAAACAAGGTTTATTGAAGGAAGGTTCAGTTATTATTGAGCCTACATCAGGAAACACTGGTATTGGTTTAGCAGCTATAGCTGCAGCAAAGGGTTATAGAATTATCCTTACAATGCCTGATACTATGAGTGTTGAGAGAAGAAATATTCTTAAAGCATACGGTGCGGAGTTAGTATTGACTGATGGCGCAAACGGAATGAAGGGTGCTATTGCAAAGGCACAGGAATTAGCTGACGAAACTCCAAACAGCTTTATCCCTGGACAGTTTGTAAATCCAGCAAATCCAAAGATTCACAAAGATACTACAGGTCCTGAAATCTATAATGACACTGATGGAGATGTAGATATCTTCATTGCAGGTGTTGGTACTGGCGGAACAGTGACTGGTGTTGGTGAGTATTTGAAGGAACATAACCCTGATGTTAAGATAGTGGCTTTGGAACCAGAAGATTCACCTGTTTTATCAGAAGGGAAAGCTGGTCCACATAAGATTCAAGGTATCGGTGCTGGATTTGTGCCAGATGTGCTAAACACAGATATCTATGACGAAGTCATTAAGGCACCTAACGAGAAGGCGTTTGAAACAGCTAAGTATTTAGCTAAAGAGGAAGGTATTTCGGTGGGTATCTCATCTGGAGCGGCATTGTACGGAGCAATTGAACTTGCAAAAAGACCAGAAAATAAAGGCAAAACAATAGTGGCGTTGCTTCCAGATAGTGGTGATAGATATTACTCAACAGCAATATTTACAGAAGAATAATAAATTGACAAATGAGAGGTGTTAAAACCTCTCATTTGTTAAAAGTGAATGTAATTTATAAGCAATATTATTTATTTTAATGATTGGTTAGGATTAGAATTATGGGTTTTAAAGAAGATATAGTTTCATACATTCAAAGTGGTGAATCCAATAATAAAAATTTGGGCCTAGAAATTGAACACTTTGTAGTGGATGAAAAAGGCAATCAAATAGGATTTGATGAGATTACTGATTTGATTAGTACAGTTTCTGATAAATTAAATGCTAAAACGAATTATTCTGATGGATATCCTGTTGGGTACACTACAGATGAATATGCAATAACACTTGAACCTTCTTGTCAGTTTGAAATAAGTATCAATCCTTATGAAGATTTAGAAAAAATTGAATATATATACAAAGAATTTTTTAAAGTATGGGAACCTCTGTTTAAAGAGCGTGGCTACCAGATTTTGACTAACGGAAACTTGCCAAAGGTAGAGCAAGGATTAATAACACCGGATAATATTACGCTTACGCCTAAGTTAAGATATAAGTATATGGATGAATATTTAAGTAAGAGTGGAAAATTCTCGCGCTATATGATGCGTGCGTCCGCGTCCACACAACTTTCTATAGATTATAAGTCTGAGAAAGATTTGGCAAAGAAGCTTAGAGTGCTAGAAAAGATTTCTCCAATACTTACGATAATAATGGAGAGTAAGACTAATAATGATTTCACGCTACCTGGAAATGAAGGACAAAAACATCTTCTAAGAATCCAGGAGTGGGATGATTTAGACCCAGCCAGAACAGGATTCTTAAAAGGTTCTTTGGATGAAGATTTTGGATACAAGGATATAGCAGATATCAACTATAATATGCCACTTATTCTTTTAACTAAAGATGGTGAATCGGAGTATGTGGGTGATAGTAGTGCCAAGGATCTTATTGAAAAAGGCGTGATTACTGAAAATGATTTAAAGGAAAAGACAACAAGTCTTATTGAACATGTATTTTCGATGGGATTTTTCCATTATAGAATTAAGACATACATAGAAGTGCGACTGGCCGACAGTGTCCCAATAGATAAAGCACTAGGATTTACAGCATTGTTAAAAGGTCTAATCTATGATGAACATAATTTGAATTATTTGGATGAAAAACTAAGTTATATCAGGTCATTAGATCAAATTCAAAGTGCCATAGACCAAATAAAAGTAGATGGATTTGATGCTAAGATTTATGATGGAAAAACTGCATACGAATGGTCTGAGGAAATAATTGAATTGGCTGATAGTGGATTAGAAGGAAAAGACAAGGAGTATTTAAAAAATGTGCGAACTTTTTGGAGTGACATCAAATCATAAAGTAAATTTAAATGAATACTTGAAGACTTTTATAAGTCATAGCGATGAGCACCCTAATGGATGGGGAATGGCTTTCTTTGATGAGGGCTTATCAGTAGTTCGCGAGCCAGTTAGAGCAAGCAATAGCAAAAAACTTGAACAGTTACTTGGAAGACCTATTTCATCTGCTAAGATGCTTGCGCATATAAGACTTGCTACCAAAGGCTATGTGGAGTTAGAAAACACTCATCCCTTTGTGAAGAAGGATAAAAAAGGAAGGACTTGGACTTTTGCACATAATGGTACTATCTTTAACGCACCGGTCTTAAATAAATATCAAGAGGTGCAAATAGGAAGTACGGACAGTGAGAGAACACTCTATTATATTATTGATAGAGTGAACGAGGAAGTTGGTTCGGATAGAATTAAGTTGATCGAGAGTATTGCTAGAGATTTATCTGAGCACAATAAATTTAACTTTATTTTACACGATGATGATTACTATTATGTGCATATAAACGAGGGCGGAACTCTTCATAAACTAGAAGAGGACGGAAGTGTTATTTTTTCTACGCAAGTGTTAGATAACAGTGATTGGAAAGAAGTAGAACAAAATAAATTGTTTGTATATAAGGATGGGAAACTTATTCATGAAGGTAAGAAACATGAGTTTGGACATATAACCACTCAGGAAGAAATGGATATGATCTTTATGGATTATTCAAGTCTATAAAAAATGAGAGGCTTTTCACCTCTCATTTTTATTGTGATTATTTAGCTTTAGATTTCTTTGTCTTACTCCAAGCGCCAAAGACTTTCTTTTTGCCGTCTAGTTTGTAAGCTCTGGCTCTTACATAAAGAGTTTTCTTATTTTTAAACTTCTTAGACTTTATAGTATATTTAATTTTCTTTGTGTATTTCTTGATTAAAGCTTTCTTGTTCTTCTTAGCGTTTTTCTTTGTCTTGTAAACAGCTATTTGATATCCTTTAGCGCCCTTAACCTTCTTAAGAGTAATTTTCATCTTCTTAGCAGATTTCTTTCTCTTAGCAATCTTACTAATCTTAGCCTTGCCTGGCTTAGTGACTACAGGCTTAGGTGAAGGTGGAGTAGGCTTAGGATCATTAGGGAATATACTCTCGAAAGCGCCACTGTCTGCAGGAATTAAATAAAGTTCATATCCCTTTGTCTGTGTTCCAAGGTTTTCTTGAATGTAGTAAATACCTGCTTTGGTAGCCACAGCAGATCTTCTTAAGTTATCCGCTATGCCATCATCAGTAGTAAAGTAAGTAGGAACAACAGTATTCTTTTCAGCATCAAACACATATATGTTTCCGTATCCATCAAGAGTATTACTTAGCAATAGTACGCCGTTTAGAGTGTGTGCGTATGTAAATTCGACGTTTCTCATTTCGTAGAAAGTATCAGGTTTTCCAATGAATGGTAATTTTACATCCAGAGTACTCCATTGCTTGTTTTCATAGCAATATACGTTTTGACTGATTTTCTCGTTTTTATCTCCCTCAGGAGTATACGCACCATATACTGCATATAGTTTATCGTGCGAAGTGAATAAGTGGAGTCGTCTTTCTTTACAATCTAACCTACCTTCATTAGTAAGACTTAGATGGTCGATATCGAATGAAAGTAGTTCTTTGTGAGTGACAAAACCTGTCTCTTCGTCGCTATAACTTTTAAGCATATAGATTTTACCATCCATAATAACTCCGTCATCTATATTGTTTAGGGTTTCACTAAATGCATCGCCATCATCTATTTCTTTAAATGTCCATTTTAAATCTTTAGCGTTCAAATTCATATTTGCTAGGAAAACTCGAGCGGGTTGCTCTTCATCATATGGAAGTGCTGCCATAAAATCAAATAATTCTCCGTTAATAGTGAATGTATCGCATGAAAGAACAGGACCAATATTGTAATCATTATAGACTGAATATGTGTCACCTTCTTTTTCAATTAAATAGTCTTTAAATGCAGTGCTAATATCTTTTTTATATACTTTAGTTAACTTATTATCAATCAATTTAGAAATTGTTTTTTCAGATTTATCTACGGCAAATAGTTCAGTACCAAGTGCATTGGATACTAATTGATAGTCAGGATATTGATCTGATACATCCAATACTTTAGAATCTGAATCTATGAGAGTAGGTTTCTTTTCACCCTTAACTAAGAAGAATGTGCCTTTGCCCTCATCACCATTAACTTTTGTCACAAAGAATTCTGTGTAAGTGTTAATGAGAGGAGTAGCATTGTATATAGTTGCAGTTTTTCCGTCCGCCGCAAATTCTACATACATTTCCTTGTCAGATTTTGTCACAGGTATAGTAGTAGGAGTAGAGCCTTCTTTGGCAGCGCGCTTGTATTTCAAACTAACTCCGTCTTTCATATTCCTACCAGTTAGAGTGATAGTCTTTTTATCTAAATTAACTCTAGCATCAGTTAGAGATGGTTTATTTAGAGATAAGTTATTTAAATCTAAGTTACCACCTGTACTACACAAATCTTCTAAAGCATCTGACTTTGTAACAGATGTTAGTAGAATTGATTTGATTTCTTTTACATAGTCTGCGTATGATTGTGACTCCTCTTTTGGATTCATTGCGCAGATAGTAGCAACTGCTCCAGCACATGCAGGAGAAGCCATAGATGTACCTGAGAATACATCGTATGCAGAGTCTGCGTCCAATTCTATATCAGGTTTAGACATAGCTAGTGAATCAATAGTTAATGTGATGTCGTGTTTTTCTCCGATTTTCCAATTTTCAGTAACAGGAGTTATTATTATTCCAAGACAGACCTTTTTGCCTTCCACCTCATCGGCAGGATAAATGTAATCTTTATCTTGTTCATTTGAAGTATCTGTGTAAACATGTCTAGCCATCTTAATGTTATCAACACCAGAACCGCCCATACCTTTTCCAGAGTTGGCTGGGACTAAAGTGCCATCGTCTTGTTCCACAATATCAGCCACTTCAATTTTTGCATTAAGTCCTGCAGGAATCTCTCCGAATTGGAACATGCATGAGAATCTTGTATTATCTGCCCCAGTAGTAGCAGCATCTTTTTCATAAGGGAAGCATAGGAAGTAACTTCCGCCACCTTCAGCATCCTTTAGAGTCCACTTGAGTGAAGCGGCGTTTTCTGAGTTGCTTATATATGTATTTGGGTCAATAGATAGTATAGAAGTGGCAGGGTCTAGATGATCTACTTCATGTTTATCCATTTCTGAAATCTGCTGTTTGAAGAATGATTCGCCAAACTGCTTAGTGGTAGTTCCTGCCTTCACTTCAGGAGTTACTTTGTTATCGGTCACAACTGTATCTTTTCTAAATTCTCCATAGTAATCTGTGCTATCGTTAATAGCATCGTTATCGTACATATCTGGGAAATATGTTGGAGATGCTACAGTTGATACTATGTTAAAGCCTGGCGCAAATAAGTCTACAGTTTGTTTTCCATAATTGGAAAAGCCAGCTGGTTTGTCAAAGTCATTTGTTCCACAACCTACCACAACAGCGTAATCGCTAGCAGTAGAACATGGTGGGTCAGATTTAAAATCAGAATTAATGTGGTCGTTACCTGCAGCAATACAAGTAAGAACTCCCTTTTCACCAATCAAATCGATTAGAGAATCAAATATATAACTGCTTGGTGAACCTTGTGACCAAGAACAGTTAGTGGCTACTACATTTACTCCAGCTTCTTTGGCTTTGGCAACGTAATAAAAAGCTCCCACATAAGTAAAGAGCGGTGGCTCGAAACCTTCTTCATAATTTCCTTCAATACTGATTCCCATTATTTTAACATTTGATTTAGAACCAACACCCAAAGTACCTTTTCCGTTATTTGCCTCGGCACCGATAATACCTGCACAGTGAGTACCGTGTCCGACAGGGTCAAAAGTAGGATTATCTTCATTTATTCCGAAGCAATATCCGTGTGTACCTTTAAGACCTATATTTCCAGGGTTAGTCCACATCATATCTTTCAAATCTTCATGTGTAGCACGAACACCGGAGTCTATAACAGCAACTACATTCTCTGGACCAGAAGGGTCTATCTGAGCCCAACCAGTAGATGCATTAATTGAGTTTACTTTATCATCATCCACACCACGGTTATCTACAGCTTTTCCACCAGTATTCTCCGCCAAAGAACTGTTAGCGTGGTAAGCAGTACCACTCAAAAAGTCGTTGGCATCATATGGTGTGTATGATTGCATTTCAAGTTTATAGTTAGCCTCTGCTTTATAAATATTGCTGTTTGAAGAAAGTTTAGTAATTAAAGATTTTGTACTAATGCTATCAGAATGGACGAGTGCAAAAGTATATTCGTCAATAATAGCTGAATCTTCAATTACAAAATCATCTAAGCTTTCACCAATAATATCAACTAGTGAAGATGCTTCTTTGGCTATGTTCTTACTATCGTAAGTAGAATTCATAATATCGCCAAAGTCATCGCCTATCTGATCGTCTTTTTTTACGGATTTAAGTGATACATTTTCTTTATCGATATTTTTGTTTTTAATCATAACGATAGCATCACCAGGTTCATATGTTCCTTTTTTAAGTGATACTGTTTGCTCAGCTTTTGCGCCCTTTTCAAAGTCAAAGGCGCTAAAAGAAAATACCATCGCAATTGATAGTACTAGAGCAAGCACACTTTTGATAATTCTTTTAGACATACATGACCTCCTTTGTAGTGTCTTTTTTATCAAGTATTATTAAGGTGTATTAATGTTACGTATATTATACTTCAAATAGAATTATAACATATTTGAATACTAATTTTACTAGGAATTCATAAAGTTTTTCCGTTGTGTAAACTCAATATTTTTAATATACTTTTAATGAGGTGGCAATGATGAATTTTGATGGATTTATTAATGAAATAAAAAAGAACGATTGGAACATATACGGTGTAGAAGTGTATGAAGATGAGAAACTTACTCACGAGTGGGGTGATACTAAAGAAACGCCACACATCATTTTTTCATGTACTAAAACATTTCTATCTGTAGCGGTTGGTATTGCTTGGGATAGAGGTTTGTTTGACTTGGATAAAAATATTTTTGAATATATCCCGGAGGACGTTTATAAGAAATATGACCCAAAGATTATAGATGATTTAAGCAAGATTTCTATTAAGAGACTTCTTACGATGTCTGTGCCTGGTTATCCCTTTAGACCTGAAGGAGACAGTTATTTAGATTTTATTTTCAGCTGTCCGATAGAAGACCCAGATAAAAATGAATTCTATTACTGTAATATATGTCCTACCTTTGTCAGTGTCGCTTTGACATATGCTATAGGTGAGGATTTATATGAGTTTATAGATAGAGAGATTATCAAGCCACTAGGCATATCTGTGGAGAAATATTTTAGAATGCCTGAAGGGTATTTTTACGGAGCATCGCAGATGGTTATGACACTCCACGACCTTAGTAAACTTGGATTTCTTTTATATAACAAAGGAGTGTACAATGGAAAGAGAATAGTTTCGGAAGAGTATGTCGATATGGCTACATCTGTTCAGATTGAAAATGACAGATACGGATATGGTTTTTATATTTGGAAATACAAGGACGGTTTTTATATAAGTGGAAAATGGGGACAACACTGTTTAGTGCTTCCAGATGAAAAATTGATTGTTACATTCACAGGCTTTGTGCCAGAACAGGCAGAGGATGTGGAAAATGCTATGATTAAATATATTTTGGAATCTTAATGGAAGGAAACAAAGGTATAGCAAATGCTGTACCTTTTTAAATATCTGAAGTGATAAATGCCTTATAATATGATAGAATATCTCGAGGAGGATTATTATGTTTTCAGGTTTAATTTTTATTTGTATATTAGCAGTTTTAGTTGCGTTAATGATTTTTACAGTACGCAAGTTTTATTTCATTGAGAAACTATCTAAAGGTAAAAAATGGTTGAGAAATGTATTGGCTATAGGCCTATGTGTACTGGTATTTATTGTGGGATATTTTACCAATATGGTCTATGTGGTAGTGATAGTTCTACACTTTATTATCTTTGATTGGATTTTATATTTTTTGGGTTGGATATTAGGTAAGATTACCAAAAAGCATTTGAAGTTCTACTGGGCAGGAATATTAGCTGTGGTTGTAACAATAGGCTACTTATCATATGCATATTGGAATGATTGGAACATTGTAAGAACAGATTACACAGTAGAGACCAATAAAACCATTACTGATAATAAGGGTAAGAAATTACCTGATTTTAGAATAGCTCAAATTACTGATGCGCATATCGGTACTACATTTGACGGAAAAGGACTTGCTAAATATATAAAAGAGATTAACAAGGCAAAGCCAGATATATTTGTTATTACAGGTGATTTGATAGATGATGACACTACTAGAGAACAGATGATAGACACTTGTAATTCACTCGGCTTAATACAGGCTAAATATGGAACTTATTATATAGAGGGAAACCATGATTCCGCCTACTATAGTGACCGTGGCTACAGCATGGAAGAGTTCAAAAAAGATTTAGAAAAAAATGGCGTTACTTATATGAAAGATAATGTGAAACTTATAAATGATTCAGTTTATGTAATTGGACGAGTTGATAGAAGATTTAAAGATAAGAGAAAGAGTATGGCTGAACTTACAAAGGGACTTGATAAGTCGAAATATATGATTGTACTTGATCACCAGCCACATGATTTCAAGGCACAAGCTAATTCAGGGGTTGATTTAGTGCTTTGTGGACATACACACGGTGGACAACTATTCCCAATCGGATATTTAGGTGAGTGGTACGGTTCATATGAAAAATCATATGGATTAGAGAAGCAGAAGAATACTGTATTTGAAGTAAGCTCAGGCATCTCCGGATGGGGTGTTCCATACAAGACTGCAGCACTTTCAGAATACGTAATAATAGACATTAAATAAAGGTGATATATGCTAGAACTTAAAAATGTATCATTCGAAGTGAATGATGAATTAGGCGAAAAAGAAATAATTAAAGACATAAATCTAAATATTCCAGATGATAAATTAATTGTTATCACCGGTCCTAATGGTGGCGGAAAATCTACGCTAGCAAAGTTGATTGCTGGTATTGAAAAGCCTACATCGGGACAGATTCTTTTGGATGGCGAAGATATAACAGATATGTCTATAACAGACAGAGCAAACAAAGGTATTGGTTTTGCGCTTCAGCAGCCAGTACGTTTTAAAGGTATACAAGTTTTTGATTTGATTAAACTTGCTACTGGAAAACAGATTTCTCTAGACTCTGCATGTAAATATTTATCCGCAGTAGGGCTTTGTGCTAGAGATTATATTAATCGCGAGGTTAATGCTAGTCTTTCTGGCGGAGAGTTAAAGAGAATTGAGATAGCAACTGTTTTGGCCAAAAAATCTGAATTATCTGTCTTTGACGAGCCAGAGGCCGGAATTGATCTTTGGAGCTTTAACAGTTTGATTAAAGTTTTTGAAAAGATGAGAAGAGATATTAAGGGCAGTTCAATTGTCATTATTTCTCACCAAGAAAGAATATTGAATATAGCAGATGAAGTAGTGGTGTTGGCAGATGGCGAGATTACGGTGAGAGGCACAAAGGAAGAAGTTCTCCCAACGCTTATCGGAGCGAATGCTCCTGCTAAACAGTGTAACAAAGCAAACCCAGAGAAAGGAGATGAGTAGTATGGCTAATATTAAATTAGATGAAATACAAAAGAGACTCCTTTCTGAGGTAGCTGATCTTCATAGCGTGCCAGAGGGTGCGTATAATATTCGTTCAAACTCAAAGGCTATCGCTAGACAGTCTAGTGCTAATATTGAGATTGTTCCTAAAGATGATAAGGATGGAATCGATATAAAGATTAAGGCCGGAACTAAGAATGAGAGTGTTCATATTCCAGTTGTTATGAATGAAAGTGGAATTAAGGAAAAGGTTTACAATGACTTCTATGTGGGCGATGACTGCGACGTGGTTATTGTAGCCGGATGTGGAATTGATAACTGTGGACCAAAGGATTCAGAGCACGATGGAATCCACAGATTCTTTGTCGGAAAGAATTCTAAAGTTAAATATGTCGAAAAGCATTATGGTTCAGGCGATGGAGAAGGAAAAAGAATCCTTAATCCTGTAACTGAAGTGTACGCTGAAGAAAACAGTATTATTGAAATGGAAATGGTACAGATTAAGGGTGTGGATGATACAGATAGAAAGACTGTAGCTGAACTAAAAGATGGCGCAAAGATGATTGTTCGTGAGCGTCTTATGACACACGGTAAGCAAAATGCGCTAAGTGGTTACGATGTTAAACTAAATGGTGATGATTCTAGTGCAGATATTGTATCTAGATCTGTGGCTAGAGATGAGTCATTCCAAAAACTAGATCTAAGAATAGATGGAAACGGCAAATGTAGTGGACACACAGAGTGCGATTCCATTATAATGGATAAAGCAAGAGTTTTGGCTGTGCCAGCGCTTGAGGCTAACAATGTGGATGCAGCGTTAGTGCACGAGGCGGCTATTGGAAAAATTGCTGGTGAACAATTGATTAAGTTGATGACTCTAGGTCTAACGGAACAAGAGGCCGAAGAGCAGATTATAAACGGATTCTTAAAGTAGGAGATATTATGAGTTACGCAGATCAAGTTTTTGTAGACATGTGCAAAGATATTCTAGAGAATGGAACAGATACTAAAGGCGAGAAGGTTCGTCCTAAATGGGAGGATGGATCTTCTGCATATACTATTAAGAAATTTGGCGTAGTTAATCGCTATGATTTAAAGAAAGAATTTCCAGCACTAACTTTACGCAAAACTGGGTTTAAGAGTTGTGTGGACGAACTTCTCTGGATTTGGCAGAAAAAATCAAATAATGTAAACGAGTTAAGTTCTCATATCTGGGATGCGTGGGCTGATGAAGATGGAAGTATTGGAAAAGCATACGGTTACCAGATGAGTGTTAAGCACAAATATAAAGAGGGTGATATGGACCAAGTAGACCGAGTACTATATGATTTAAAGAACAATCCATACAGCCGTCGTATTATGACTAATATCTATGTGCATCAGGATTTGAATGAAATGAATCTTTATCCTTGTGCATACAGCATGACTTTTAATGTTAATAAAAATGAAGAGACTGGAAAGTTAGTTTTAAATGGTATTCTAAATCAGCGCTCACAAGACGTGCTAGCAGCTAACAACTGGAATGTTTGCCAGTACGCAGCACTTATTCATATGTTTGCGCAGGTTAATGATATGGAAGTGGGAGAGTTTGTTCATGTGATAGCAGATGCTCATATTTATGACAAGCATGTTCCGCTAATTGAAGAATTAATTAGTAGAGAGCAGCATCCTGCTCCAAAACTTTGGATTAATCCAGAGATTAAAAACTTTTATGATTTTACACCAGACGATTTGAAATTGCTTGATTATGAAACTGGACCACAGATTAAATTCCCTGTGGCAGTATAGTGCATACTAGTTGACCATTATTTTGAAGTTTGGATGAGAGGACTTAATATATGAATTTAATAGTAGCAGTTGATAAAAATTGGGGCATCGGCAAAGACAACGACTTACTTATTTCTATTCCTGAAGATATGCAATACTTCAAGGAAAAGACTATGGGAAAAGTTGTTATTATGGGAAAGAACACTTTGGAGAGTTTCCCTGGAGCTAAGCCACTTAAAAATAGAACGAATATTGTGTTAGCGCTTGAGACTGATTATTTAGTGGATGGTGCTACAGTAGTTTACACTATGGATGATTTCTTAAAAGAAGCGGCAAAATATCCAAGCGAAGATGTTTTTGTAATAGGCGGTGGAAGTATTTATCGTCAAATGCTTGAGTACTGTGATACTTGCTATATTACTTATATTGATCATTCCTTTGAAGCGGACACATTTATTCAAGATCTTGATGAGATGGATGAGTGGTATATTGCTGATGAGAGTGAGAAGTATAATTACGAGGGAATGGATTATACTTTTAGAACTTACAAAAGAAAATAGTTCTAAAGATGCCTTTACTTAATCAGTGGTAAGTGCATATTCAACCAATTATGAAGGTAGTGATTCTGAATAAAGAAACGAGGTGTTTATACACCTCGTTTTTTACATATATCATTTAAACAACATTGATTGCAGTAAGGAGTAGTACGCGCTGTACAGACATCCCTTCCATGAAGAACAAGTCTGTGACAAAAGTCACTTCCTTCCTCAGGCGGAATAATCATCCAAAGTTCCATTTCTACTTTCTTTGGGTCCTTGATTCCATTGACGAGTCCAAATCTATTTACCAATCTAATACAGTGTGTATCAGTGACGATAGCTGGTCCACCAAAAACATCTCCAATAATAAGGTTAGCAGACTTCCTACCAACACCTGGAAGTTTAAGCAAATCCTTCATATTGTCAGGTACCTTATAATCAAAGTCATCTCTTAACATCTGCATACAAGCTTTGATATCTCTGGCTTTGCTTTTGCCAAGCCCACATGGTCTTATAATCTCTTCAATCTTTTCTACAGGTGCATCTGCTATAGCATCAATGTCTGGATATTTCGCATATAGCTTTGGAACAATTTTATTTACTCGCTCGTCAGTACATTGCGCCGCAAGCCTAACAGATATAAGAAGCTTCCAAGCAATGCTTATATCTAAAGTGCACGCTGCATCTGGATATTCTTTTTTTAATCTTTTCACTATTTCTAGTGCTAATTCTTTTTTACGCATATGGGCATTATACCATTTATTTGTGAGGTGGGCAAAACAACAAGGAAACGAACGACTTTTCTAGTGAGTGTCTTATTCTTTTCCCTCCCTCCCCCAAATATGTTATAATCCCTTATGGAGAGAAAGGAAAGGATAAATATGAGACATAATTATCACAAGATTTCAGAAGAACTTCAGAATAAAATAAAAGAAGATATGAAGAATCATTACCAAAGTCTATATAGATGTAATGATGAAGACATTATTAGAAGAAATATGGAAAGAGATAAGGCCACTTTATGGAGGCCTGCTTTTCAGCGCGATATAGAAAAAATCCTACATATTCCGTATTACAGTAGATATACAGATAAGACACAAGTGTTCTCATTTATTAATAATGATGATATTTCTAGACGCGCACTTCATGTTCAGCTAGTTGCACGTATTGCTAGAAATATTGGAAGAGTACTAGGTCTTAATGAAGATTTGATTGAAGCAATGGCCTTGGGTCATGATATAGGACACACTCCATTTGGACATGCTGGAGAGAGATATTTAAATGATGTTTATCATGCTAGAACGGGTAGATTCTTTAACCACAATGTTCAGAGTGCAAGAGTGCTTGATAAATTGTTCCAAAGAAATATAAGCCTTCAGGTTTTAGATGGTGTTCTTTGTCACAATGGTGAGTTTGAACAGAAGGAGTATAGACCTAAACTTGGCAAAACCTTTGAAGATTTAGACAGAGAGATTGAGAGTTGTTACACAGATGGTCCATCTGCCATTAAGTCTTTAGTTCCAACTACATTAGAAGGATGTGTAGTTAGAATTTCAGATATGATTGCATATATAGGAAAAGACAGGCAAGATGCTTTGACGGCGAAGATCATTGATAACGATACAGAGTTTTCGAGTGAGAGCATTGGCGAAAATAATGCAGAAATTATTAACAATCTTAGTGTTGATATTATTGAGAACAGTTATGGTAAAGATTACATTCTTTTAAGCGAAGCTGCATACAATGATTTGAAAACTGCTAAGCGTGAGAACTATGAGATGATTTACTTAAGCGAGGACACTCAGAAAGAGTATGATAGTATCATAAGACCAATGTTTGAAAAACTATTTGACAGGCTTTATGAAGATGTAGTGTCCGGAGATGAGAATTCAATCATTTACAGACATCATATAAACTTTATTAACAATAATAATTTTGCTAGAGGGTCCATTGACTATAGGGAGGAAGATAAGCATCAAATAGTAGTGGATTTCATTTCTAGCATGACCGATGATTATTTCATTGCATTGTATGATGAATTATTTCCTGATGATAAAAAAGATATTATATTTAAAACATATTTTTAAAATATAAAGAGGTGAAGCATTATGAATAAGAATAAAATTACTTATACAAGTCGAATTGTGATACTTATTGTAAGCGCATTACTTTTGGCGGTTAACCCAACTTTTGCTGCTACTGACGAAGTTCGTATCTGGAATAGTGTGGACGACGTTAATGAATTTAACAAAAGTGTGGAAGTAGGAGAAACAACAGAAAGGTTTTTCACATATAAACTTGATGGAATAACTGAGAGTAGCCATTCATGGAGTTCTTCCGATACAAATATATTAAAAGTTAATGGTACAGGAAAAACAATTTCTGTAACAGGAGTAAAGGAAGGCTATGCAAAATTATTATTACAAATAAAGGCTGATAATGGGAAAACATATGAGGATTACACAAACATATCAGTTTATACAGAACTTAATGAGGATGGACTTGCAAAATCAAAGACGACAGTAACAAGAGCTGCCACATCAACCACAGGAAATAGAAATGTACGAGGAGATGTTCCAAAGGGAACAAAACTCCAGGTTATTGGTAAATGCAGCAATTATTATAGAGTGATTGCTGATTATACATTTGACGATGAACAAGATCATAGTTATGGATATGTATTAAAGAATGATGTAACTATTCCAACAAAACAAATATCAGTATCAGAAAAAGATGTTGTCTTGAAAGTTGGAGACAAAAAGCAAATCACTCCAATAATAAAACCGGATCTAGCAACAGAAACTGCACTTACGTGGAGTGTACAAAATAAGTCTGTGGCATCGGAAACAGACAATACTGTAGTTGGAAAGTCAAAAGGAGCAACGAAAATAACAGTAACAACAAAGGACAATAAGAGTTGTTCTTTTATGACATCGGTTTACAAAACAATTTCTAATGTCAAAGGATATATGAAAGAATCTGATTTTCTTTTTAGTGGGGCGTATTCCACAGCGGATAGTTTAATGAATTTAGCGAAAAATGAAGATTTAACTATTATTGGAGATGCTGGTAATTATTATTATGTTAAAATAAATGACAGGAGTGGTTTTGTAAATAAGAAGAAAGTTGAAATACCAGTTACATCTATCAAAATAGTAGATAAAGAGATAGAGGTAAAGGAAAAAAGGAAAAGAAGTGTTAAAGTGGCTGTTAGTCCAAGTATTGCAACAGAAAAAACTTTCTCGTGGAAAGTAGGAAACAGTAGTATAGCTACTGTTAGTAAAAAAGGTGTAATAACAGCAAAATTAGCAGGTAATACAATAGTTTCGGTAAGTACTAAACTAGGAGCAAGCGCATCGCAAAAACTCAATGTGCCAAAACCTAAAAAACATAAATGGGTGAAGATAAAGGATGTAAAAGAGAGTGGTGCTAACAAGATGCAAGGAATGACGGGATATAAAGATAACATATATTTCTTCAAAATAAAGAAAACTAAAAAAGGCTCTAAGGGAAAAACAAAGTATGCAGTATTATACAAGGCTAAAATAAAGAAAGACGGGAAGATAGGAAAAATAAATAAGCTTAAAAAATATGATAAATCTGTTGGACATACAAATGGAATGACGGCGGTTTACGATAA